>JAAZLZ010000184.1 GCA_012799075.1 Bacillota bacterium | reverse complement strand
TCCGAGGATTGGGGCTATCCCACCGATGGCGTCTACCGGGAATTCCATAAGCGGGATCAGGTGTCGGGCTTCCACTACTGGCGGATCACCAGCCCCTTGGTGGATCTGGAGGGCAAAGACATCTATGATCCAAAGGCCGCCTCTTTGCGGGTCAAGGAGCAGGCCAGTCATTTCGTCCAATCCATTAAGGACCGGTTTGCCCAGGGGCTTCCTCCAACTTCAATCATCGTTGCCCCCTATGATCTGGAGCTGTTTGGCCATTGGTGGCGGGAGGGCATCAGCTGGCTTGAAGGGGTTCTAAGGGGGCTCGCCCAGGCGGAAGAAATCCAGATGACAACCCCAGGGGATTACTTGGCGAAGCACCAGCCGACGGAAGCTATTAGCCTTCCTGAATGCTCCTGGGGCCAAGGTGGGCGCCATTACATCTGGATGAACCCCGCCACCGAATGGATGTGGCCCCAGCTCCACGAGGCGGCTCGCCGCTTGGAGAAGGCCGCGGCCAAAGGAGGGTCCTCACCCCTGGACAGGCGGATTCTTGCCCAAGCGGGTCGGGAGGGGCTGCTTATGCAATCCTCCGATTGGCCCTTTTTGATCAGCACCCAAAAGGCGGGGGACTACGCGAGCAGACGCTTTTTGGACCATCTGTCCCGTCTTGAACGGCTCCTCGATGGTCTGGAGGACCAAGATGAATCCGATGGGTTCTTGTCCTTCCTGGCGGAAGTGGAAGAAAGGGACAAGGTCTTTTCTTTTCTTGATCCAAAGGTATTCGCTTCTGCCGATGCTCTAAGCAGCAGCATAGGAGGGGCGTAGGTGCCGCGGCATTTAGTCATTGGCAACGATCAGCTGCTCATCACCTTCGATGGGGCCCTCAACATCAGGGATTTGTATTACCCCCATGTGGGCATGCCCAATCACCTGATGGGGCATAAAAACAGCATTGGGGTTTGGTGCGACAAAGGGTTTAGCTGGCTGCACGAGCCTTGGTGGCGCAAAGATGTGGGGTACAAGAGGCAGACCCTAGTTGGCGACTGCCGGGCGGTCCACCCCCAATGGGGGCTTACGCTGCGCCTGTTTGATGCGGTCCATTACCGGTTGAACGTGCACCTGAAAAGAATTCTGGTCAGAAATGAAGGGGATTGGGAGCGGGAAATTAGGATCTTCTTCACCCATGACTTTTCCATCAATGGCATCGACGTTGGGGATACGGCCCTATATGATCCCACCTTGGACGCGGTCAAGCACTACAAGGGAGATTGCTGCTTCCTGATTAAGGGACAGGTGGGCCGCCGGGGCATTTACCAATATGCCACCGGGACGAAAAGGTTTCGGGGTGCGGAAGGCACCTGGCGGGATGCGGAAGATGGGGTCCTGGAAGGAAACCCTATTGCCCAAGGCTCGGTGGATTCAACCATTAGCTTGAGGCTCAAGGTGAAGCCCCGGGAGGAGAAGGAGCTGACCTACTGGCTGGCCGCGGGCCAAGGTTTTGAGGAGGTCCGCCGTCTTAATCACCTGGTGGAAGAAGGAGGGGTGGAAAGCCTGATGCAGGAGACACAGGTTTACTGGTTTTCCTGGGCCAACAAGGGCGCGAAAACCTTTCCTGCACCCATGGAGGAATACCTTCCCCCCCGCATCATCGAACTTTACAAGCGCAGTCTCTTAACCATCAGGACCCAGATGGATGCCTCCGGGGCCATCCTAGCGGCCAACGATACGGACATCCTCCAGTTCAATCGGGATCACTACAGTTACATGTGGCCCCGGGACGGGGCCTTGGTGGCCCATGCCTTAAACCGGGCGGGTTATCCCGAACTTGCCCGGCGCTTCTTTGCTTTTTGCGGCCGGGTGTTGTCCGCCGGCGGCTTTCTCTGGCATAAGTACAACCCCGACGGTTCCGTCGGGTCCAGCTGGCACCCGTGGATGGCCGGGGGAGATCCTGTCTTGCCTATTCAGGAGGACGAAACGGCCCTGGTCCTGTTTGCCTTGGGCCACTACTACGAGAAGGAAAGGGACTTGGAGTTCATCGAATCCCTCTATCGGCCCTTGATTCGCAAAGCCGCCGATTTTCTCCTTTATTACCGCGACTTGGCCACCAAGCTGCCCTTGGAATCCTATGATCTTTGGGAAGAGCGGCGGGGGATTTTCTCCTTTACCACGGCCGCGGTCTACGCACGACTCATGGCTGCGGGCAAGTTTGCCCGCCTGTTTGGCCACATCCAGATTGCCCACAATTATGAGAAGGCGGCCAAGGAGATGCGACGGGCCATGCTCCGCTATCTGTTTGATCCGCGCCTGGGCCGCTTCATCCGGGGAGTCTACCGGGATGGGGACCGATTGATCCCCGATCCCACCCTGGAAAGCAGTCTTTATGGCCTATTTGGCCTGGGCGTTTTCCCCGCCGACGAGGGGCGCATCGTCAGGACCATGGAAGCGGCGACGGAGGGCCTCTGGGTGAAAACCTCCGTGGGGGGTCTGGCCCGTTATA
>JAAZLZ010000016.1 GCA_012799075.1 Bacillota bacterium | reverse complement strand
GGACGAAGCATACTCATAATGATGCTGCGCCTGGCTGGTCTTGCCTTCCGCCGCCAAGGCATCAATGTAATACTCGTGGAGTTCTTGACAGAAAGGCTCAACAAGAAAGCTGTCTGTACATACTTTGCGAAGGTCTTGGTAGCGATGGGCATTTTTCAGGAGCCCGCATAATTCAAGGACTCCATCGAGGTAGATGCGGCGATAGTAGTCGCGGCTGACCATCGTTCATTCCTCATAGGGACAATGGGGCAAATAATCCCCTTGGTAAAGGGAGAGCCCCTGCCCATATACGCTGATAGCCCTGTCTTGATCGATGTCTACAAGTTGGTGGGCCTCCTGGCAAAGACGCCGAAACATTTCCACATCCAGCCAATAGTCCCCATTGACATTGAGGCCGTAGGCTCCCTGAGAAGCAATGATATTGGTTGAGTTTTCCAATAATCGACGCAAGCGGTAGATAATGGAGCGCAAAGCAGACTTCGGATCGGTAAGCTTCTCTTCAGGCCAAAGGGTTTCGATGAGTACTTCCGCAGGGATCATTTTCCCCCGATGGGTAATCAGATAGTTGAAAAGGGCCCATAACCGATGGGATCGTCCAAATTCCTTGGACAGAACCTTTGACCCACGCTTCACTAGGAACCTTCCCAAAGTAAAGACATCCAGTTGCCCATCAGGTTCCACAGTCTCCTGCCTCCTTGCGGCCTAGGGTCACATGTTGTCGGGTGGTCAGTTTGGTTCATTCATATAGTCTTCTCGGGCTACCCTAATTCCTCCAAAATCCCATCGACGTCGTGAACATCTCTTGATTCGGGGAGAAAGAAAAAGCCCCCCTAAGAGGGAGGCCGCAGGACGCAAGCAAACTAACTTAGCGGGGCAACGGCTTTGACCTTCATACGTATGCCAATCTTAGGACTTGGGGACTCCTTGCCAAAACGGTCCTGGATGCGTTTGGTTACCGTCGCACTCCCTTCAACGCTCGTTGACGGCAGTAGTAGTGCAAAATGGGTCTCATCCAACCTGCAGATCACATCACCGGTCCGCATACTAATGTTGGCCACCTTATTGATGATTTCCGCCGCCAGGTCTTCCAGCTCTTCCTCCGGTGCATCCACGTCCAAGAACACTATACTTGCCTCAGCGTTGTTGCGGGCTAGGCGCCGCCTTTCCAGGAGCAGTATGGACGGGAAAAGCTCCGCTTCGCAGACAAAGGCTCCCTTAGCCTGCTCCCTTGCGGCTAAGGCATCGGCCAGGCTGTTTGCGGGCGTGTCCTGGGGGCTTTTGGCCCGCCTGTAGACCTCTTTAAACTCCCGGGAAGGTCTTATCCCCAGCTCTTGGTAAAGAAGGCTTGTGCTTTGCGTATAGTGGTCCCTGGCCCCTTGGAGGTCCCCCATCTTGATCAAG
This sequence comes from Bacillota bacterium, assembly GCA_012799075.1. Classification (GTDB taxonomy): domain Bacteria; phylum Bacillota; class Limnochordia; order JAAZLZ01; family JAAZLZ01; genus JAAZLZ01. The sequence continues at coordinate 2,288 of JAAZLZ010000016.1, read as the reverse complement.
GCTTCCATGAGGAGAATGTGGAGCTCCTCCATGAAGGGATCGATTTGGATCCCGTCTTGCAGGATGCGGCGGGCCTGGGCGTAGTCCTTGAACCCCGAGAGCCAGTTGGCAGCTTCGATGACTGAGCTTAGGAACAACTGGCGGTAGTGCTCCCTGGGAATGATGGTCCATTCGGTGTAAAGATCCTCCGCCAGAAAATCCCCCTTATACATCGGTAGGGCTTCAAGATAAATACCCACGGCTTTGGTCCGGTCCTCGCCCAAGGCATGGGCTTTACGACACAGCCCTTCGAATTCCTCCACATCCAGCCAGATGGGTGCATCAGCCCGGAGGGAGCAGGTATCCCTCGTACAGGCAACATAAGAATCGCGCCGGTAAGAGGAGCTTTCAGGTTCGAGGACGGCCCTTAGTCTCGATATGGCCGTCCGCAAGGGCGCGGTATCATCGTTATCCGGCCAAAACATGTCCATGACGGTCTCCGTCGGCACAGCTGTACCTTTGTTGACCAACAGGTACTTAAACAGCGACCAGGTCTTCTGCCGGCTGCCAACTCCGATTGGCTCCGGCTCATCAGGTCGCAGCACTTGGAAGGTCCCCAAGCAGTATACCCGGAGACAGCTTTCCCTTGCATTTTCCATCTTCGGCTTGCCTAAGGACATGGCTGGTTCCCCCAGTCAAGGTAGTACCATGCATTTCGCCCATGGGGACGGCATTCCCTTTAAGGACTGGGAAAATTATCACATCCAGGCAAACCTACATGGAAGCGAGGTTCACCGCGTAATAAAGGGGATATGTCCCTTTTGGAAGACCCGAAGGCACACTGATATCAAGACTGACCCGGTAAGAGCCGATTTCCTGGACCGCTATCCTTCCTCCGACGACGGGCACCGTCCGGGGAACACCTCCATCGTAAAGAGGCACCAAAGTTGCTGCCACTACGGTGGGGGATAGACTTGAGGAAGCAACGTCCACGTCTAGAACCCACGGCACATTCGATGCGATCTTGACCTGGAAAGCGTCCTTGAGTAGGGGAGAACCGCCCGTGTACTCAAACGAAGCCATGGCTGACTCGTGCTCCAGCCGCTGCATGGGGGGGATGGTAGCCTCGATCCGAATTGTGGCCTTGTCCAATATTTTCTTGGCAGATACGGGAAGGGCCAGGATGAGAAGCAGACAAAGGGCGACAACCACATGGTTCATTTTCATGTTAATTCCTCCTTCGGCAGCTCGGCCGCCATAGCGCAACGCCTTAGGCCCGAAGCTTTGCGTCGCCGCCTTTCGACGGCATTACCCTGATCGGGAGGTATTTAACCTTAATCTTATAAGATCTTCATCGGCAAGAGGGGAGGCTTCCTGAAGGTGAAGCGCCCTATTATTCTATTGACCTGATCGCGGAGGGATTTTTCAAAGGATATTATAAGTCAATAGATGAATGGATAGTTATATACACCATATTGTCGATAAAAACACAACGATTGGAGGGCCCGGATTGAATGAGCTTATTCATGGGGACATCCAAAACATAAGCTTGAAAGTGGTCACACCTCTTTTCCTCGGCAATGCTGCGCAAAAAGCCGAGCTTAGACCACCGTCCCTGAAAGGCATGATGAGATTCTGGCATCGTGCGATGGGGCCGGAAAACCTTAAGACAGAAGGAGACGTGTTCGGCAGTTCCGAAAAATCCAAATCAGGCCAGGCGCCCTTTTTTCTACGTATTGGTAAGAACACCGCGAAGACTGGAACAGTTGACCGCTGGCCTGCCCCGCGACGTTACCTGGGCTATAGAGTGGGAAACAGAGAATGCATTCCACCAGGCGAAACCTTGGAATTCACCTTGGTCTTCCGGCCGAGTGCCCCTCCCAAGGTCAGGGAAGATGTTCTCCAAAGCCTCAGGTTCTTGAACTACTTCGGGGGTCTAGGATCACGCAGCCGACGCGGCTTTGGTTCGGTTGTGCTCGCCGATGATTTGCCTGCCGATTTCCACGACCTTTTCGGACGCCTGCAAAGGGAACTTCAGAGACTTTCACTGGTAGACGCTGGGGAAGCCAACTACACCATGTTTAGCCGCGACGCGCGGGTTGTTGTGCTGCCGGCGGGTGACACATGGGAGCGGGCTTTAGACCTCATTGGCTGCCTGATGATCCAGGTGCGGGATCCTAAAGAAAGCCCGCCTGTCTACCCCTGGGCGAGGCAGGATGCCGGGCTCATGTCTGGTTTCTTGAAGACGGGCAAAGCAAATCATGCGCCTGCCCGGGCAGCCTTCGGATTGCCCCACAACTACTATTTCC
>JAAZLZ010000183.1 GCA_012799075.1 Bacillota bacterium | reverse complement strand
TTGTCGCCATGCTGCTTTTAACAACCGCGATTTCCCTGGCAGGACAGTTCGACTGGCGCAAGTTCGAAGGGACATCCATCCGGGTGCTCCTCAACCGCCATATCTGGCAGGAGGCCATCGAACCTCTTATCCCCGAGTTCGAGGCGTTGACGGGGATCAAGGTAGTGACCGAAGTGTACCCGGAGGACCAGTTCAGGGCCAAGCTGGCCGTTGAATTTGCTGCTGGGGTGGCCAACATCGACGTCACCATGATGATGCCCCAGCAGGAAGGGCCCCAGTGGATGCACGAGGATTGGATCGTCTATCTTGACAAGTTCATTGCCGATCCGGCCTTGACATCCCCCGACTACCAGCCGGATGACTTTCTCGCCGCGGCGTGGAGCGCTGAACTGACGACTTTCCGGGACCCGGCCATTAAGCCCCAATTGATTGGCGTGCCCATCTGCATCGAAAACACAGCGCTGATGTATCGAAAGGACATCTTTGCCAAGTATGGCCTGGCGGTGCCTAAGACCATGGAGGAACTGGAGGAGGTCTGCAAGGTCATCAAGGCCAAGGGTGAAATCACGCCCATCGTGATGAGGGGGCGCAGGGCTGCCGCCACCTCCCAATGGTCGGCGTTCATGCATTCCTTTGGCGCCAACTGGCTCCACCCCGACGGGTCGCCGGCCATCAACACCCCTGAGGCCGTCGCGGCCTTCGAGTTTTATGGCAGGCTGCTTAGGCTCTATGGCCCTCCAGGCGCGGTCGGCTACCATTGGTATGAGACCACCACCGACTTCTCCGGCGGCAAGGCGGCCATGCATATTGGGCCCAACAACTTCTTCCCTTCGATTTACTTAGATCCAAGCCGATCCCAGGTGGTTGAGACGGCCGGCATCGCGCCCCTGCCTGCAGGACCGGCGGGTTCCCGACCCATCGTCGGCGTTTGGGGCTTGACCATACCTTATCTAAGCCGCAATCAGGATGCGGCCTGGTACTTCATCCAATGGGCCACGAGCCTGGAAGTCGTCCGCAGGCTCCAAATGGAAGACGGGATTCCCGGCGGGCGCAAATCCGCTTGGGAAGATCCGGAAATGCCGAAGTACCACCAGCAGGAACTGATCGACAACGTATTAGAGAGCCTGGAGACAGGAAGCCCCTTATGGAATCCACCGGTGATCCCCATCGGGGAAGTCCGGGATATCATCGGGGAGGTCATTGTCGCCTCCATCGAGGGACGGGATGTACAGGCCGCTGCCGATGCCGCGGCAAGGCGGATGGCTCAAGTGCTGGATAGATGAACTCAGGTGGGATCCTGCGGGATCCCACCCCTTGGAAGGGGGTTAGCCGTCGATGGGAAGCATAGTCCGGCCAGCAGCCGGGGCAGCCAGAGGAGCAAGAACAGTCCGCCAGGAAGAAGCTATTCTCCGCCGCGTGCTGCCTTTGCCGGCCTTGCTTTTTCTAGGCGCTATGCTCATTTTCCCGGTAGCCTACACTTTGTATATGTCCTTCCATGCTTGGCAGGGCAATCCTATGCGCCCAGCCGTTTGGATGGGCATCGACAACTACATCCGCATGTTGACCAGCGATGACCGCTATTGGAATGCCGTGTTGAATACGTTTTATTTCACCTTTGCCGCGGTGACTGCCCAATCGGTTCTGGGCACCCTCATTGCCCTGCTCCTCAACAGGGACTTTCGCGGAGCCAGGCTGGTCCGGGCAGTTATCATGCTGCCCATGATGGCCACCTGGGTGGCCACAGCTCTGGTCTGGATGTGGATGATGCACCCCAGCATGGGCGTTTTGAATTACATCCTCGGCAGACTGGGACTGCCCGCTTCTTTGTGGATCAATAATGCCTCCACCGTCATTCCCTCGCTCATCCTGATCGATACTTGGCAGTGGACGCCCCTCATCACCCTTATTGTCCTGGCCGGGCTGGCCGCCCTGCCCCGGGAGCCCTTTGAATCGGCCATGATCGATGGGGCCTCAGCCTTTCAGCGCTTTTGGCACATTACCCTGCCCCTGCTTCGGCCGGTGATCATCACGGCCATCATCATCCGCTCCATCGACTGTCTGAAAACCTACGACATCATTATGGCCATTACCCAGGGGGGCCCGGGTTTTGCCTCGGAGAACCTAAACATCTATACCTTTCAAACGGGACTTTTCTATTTCCGCATCGGTTATGCTTCGTCCTTGATTGTCTCCCTGTTCGTCATCGTGTTCGCAAGTTCGGTCATCCTGGGCAGAGTGCGAAGGAGGTTTGCTGAATGATCTCCGGCAGGACTAGGAAAGCCGTCGTCAATGTCCTCTTTTATCTTTGCGTAGCTTGTGTTGTAATCATCTTCCTCTTCCCGCTATGCTGGATGGTGCTGTCTTCGCT
>JAAZLZ010000182.1 GCA_012799075.1 Bacillota bacterium | reverse complement strand
CAACAGACCGGCCTTCTTCAAGGGAGCACGAAACTCATCGTCCACTTGAAGCAGGGCCCTGGCGATGCCATGGCGAACAGCGCCTGCCTGCCCGCTGATCCCACCGCCGTTTACGTTGACAACCACATCGTACTTGCCTTCGACCCCACACACCCTAAGGGGCTGCAAAACCGCATTCTGCTGGATGCTGCGGACGAAGTAATCCGATAGATCGCGTTTATTGATAACTACCCGTCCCGTGCCGGGAAACACCCGCACCCGGGCTACAGAGCATTTCCTTCGCCCTGTTCCGTAGTAATTCTGATGGGGAACTTTTAGTTCAACGGCCAATCCACACCCTCCTTCCCATTACAGGTTAAGCGCTTGGGGCTGCTGCGCTGCGTGGGGATGTTCTGGTCCAGCATAAACCTTTAACTTCTTAACCATTTTCCGCCCCAGTCGGTTTCGGGGCAGCATCCCCTTGACTGCCGATTCCAAGACCTTGGTCGGGTTAGTCGCCAACAATTCCTCGGCGGTCCGCACCCGCAGGCCCCCAGGGTATTGGGTATGGCGAACGTACAATTTGTTTTGACGCTTTTTGCCGGTAAGACGCACCTTTTCCGCGTTGATCACGATCACGTAGTCACCCGTGTCAACATGGGGTGTATAAATCGGCTTATGTTTTCCCCGCAGGATGTGGGCTATTTGCGAAGCCAGTCTACCCAGGGTTTTTCCCTCGGCATCAACCACATACCATGTGCGGGAGACCTCCTGGGGCTTGGCCATGTAGGTCGTCCTCATAGTGGGCATATCCCCCTTTAACTGCATACCTTTGGCTTAAACCCCCTCGGACCCGGGGCTAGTGAATCCGCGGGGAATTCTCGCACGCACAAGGCCTCAGGCGGGCATAGCTTGCCCTCGGCCACCAAGCACTATTCTAATCTCTGGGCGCCTTACTGTCAAGGGTAGAGCACCCTGGAAAGGACCAGACCTGCAGGAGGCGCGGTGGGTCCGGCGCATTCCCTTCGGCCCGCTTCCAGAATCCTGCTGATATCATCTGGCTCTAAACGACCCGCCCCCACTTCTAGAAGGGTCCCCACCATGTTGCGCACCTGGTGATACAAGAACCCATCCCCGATGAAGGTCAAAGTAAAGCATGAACCCCGTCTGGCAAGCTCCACCCTGCTTAGGGTGCGGACGCTGTTTGTCACCGCCGACCCCGCCGCCTGAAAACTTTTAAAGTCATGCCGTCCCTGCAGGAGGGCGGCTCCCCTGGCTATCCCCTCCCAGTCCAAAGGCCTAGGGGCGAAGTAGGTGTAATTGCGCAGGAAAGGCGAGGGATGGGGACCTTGATAGATCGTATAGGTATAAACCTTGCCGATGGCATCATAGCGCGCATGGAAATCCTCGGGAACCTCCCGGGAAAGCTTAATGACGATGTCCTTGGGCAAGTACCTGCTTAAGGCGGGGGCGAAGCGTTCGGGAGGTATGGATGACTTGGTGCGGAAATTGACCACTTGACCTAGAGCATGGACCCCCGCATCGGTCCGACCCGCGGGAGTGACTCGGATCTTCTCCCCGGTTAGCTCCCTTAAGGCCTGTTCCAAGACCTCCTGGATGGTCGGTCCGTGCCTTTGCACCTGAAAACCCCGGTAGGGGGTTCCATCATAGGCCAAAACGAGCTTGATGTTCCGCACCAGCCCACCCCCCTAGAAGAAGCCGCCGACAAGGACCGCAAAGGCCAAGGTGAGGCCGATGACTGCATAATCCTGCCCGGTGAAGATGAGTTGCTTCATCTTGGTCCTGCCCTCTCCTCCCCGGTAGCAGCGGGCTTCCATGGCAACGGCAAGTTCATCGGCCCGCCGGAAGGCGCTGACGAAAAGGGGAACCAGCAGGGGCAGGAGGCTCTTCGCCCGCTGCATGATATTGCCCGTCTCAAAGTCCGCTCCCCGGGCCATCTGGGCCTTGGTGATCTTGTCCATCTCTTCGAGCAGGGTGGGGATGAACCTTAGGGCGATGGTCATCATCATCGCCAGTTCATGGGCCGGCAGCCCGATCCTCTTGCCCGGGGACAAGATGGCCTCGATTCCATCGGTCAAAGCGATGGGCGAGGTGGTGAGGGTCAACAAGGAAGCTCCGATGATCAAGAGGATCAAGCGGGTCACCATCAT
>JAAZLZ010000181.1 GCA_012799075.1 Bacillota bacterium | reverse complement strand
TCGGCAAGCGGCGATGCCTTAATCCCTCAATGGTGCCGTCGTTGAGATTGCGATGGGTGATGTAAAGATCAGTACCTGCAAGGCTTCCTTCTTCAACCACGTAGCCATGGCTCTGTCTTGAGCTAAACACCCCGCCCCCTTCTTCCTTCACCGGCAAATTATCGCCCCGGTGGCCCCTGGTCATCTTGACCACCTTGGCCCCCGCGGCCATGGCCAACAGTTGATGCCCCAGTCCTACCCCAAAAAGAGGCGTTCTGGACATGATTTGGGTCAAATCGCCGATGGGGGCCGCCTGGGGTGCGCCGGGGCCGTTAGAGATTACCGTCAGCAAAGAGTCATTTGCCACCACTTTCCCCAACGGAAAGGAAGGGGGAAAAACAGTCACTCCCACGGGCAAATCCCTTAAAGTCGCCAAGATCTCGGCCGCTCCCCCAAGATCGATCACACTGATCTGCCTTGGACCTTGTTGGGCCACGAAAGGACGTTTTGCAGCCACTTCCTCCACCAGGTTCTGCTCCTCAAGGGTCGGCAGCCTGCGCAGGCGCTCCAAGAGGGCCGCCAGGTTATCGATGTTACGAGTGATGATTCCCCGCATGGGGCCCCTGTCCCGCAAACGACGGGTCAAGGCTCTAGTGTCTAGACCCTGCAGACCAACGATGCCGCTTCGACGCAGGAAGCTCGCCAGGCTCTCCTGGGAGCGCCAATTATGGGGAAAAACACAAAGCTCCTTCACGACCAGGCCGCGGACATGGGGGTGCTTTTCCACCAATTCGGTCGGATCGATCCCATAATTGCCGACCAACGGGTATGTTAGGACCACAATCTGTCCCAGGTAGGCAGGATCGGTAATAATGTCTTGATATCCAGTCACCGCCGTGTGAAAGACTACTTCACCCCAGGCCTCACCGGAAGCACCAAGGGTAGTGCCGACGTATACTTCACCATCTTCTAAAACCAAAAATCCTTTCATGGACAAACCCTAGCCGGGTATGCCTCCTCTCCAATCAATCACAACGCCCTAAGGCCGTATTGATGTCCCCCTTCATTTCTTTAACCGCATCCCTTGCTGCCCGGGCAAACTCCTTTGGTCCATATCTTTTTCGATAGGCAAAGATGATGCCCCGGGAGGAGTTGATGATAGCCCCGGCCCCATCGGAATTGAAGCAGGAAACCACATCCTGTGCCGTGGCCCCTTGATGCCCATAACCCGGCACCAAGAAGGGAAGGTTGGGAAGCTGGCGACGAAGCTGACGAGCTTCCTCCGCGTAGGTGGCTCCCACCACCACTCCCACTGATCGGTAGCCTCTTTCCCCTTCCGTTCCCAGGCTCCAAGCGTTAATGAGGTCCGCTAGGTGAAGATAAAGGGGTCGGCCTTGAACGGGCAGGTCCTGAAGATCCCCGGCGCAGGGATTTGATGTCCGCAGCAGAACAAACAGCCCCTTGTCCGTGCCTCGACAACGGTCAATGAAGGGGTTCAGGCCGTCTTCGCCTAGATAAGGGTTCACCGTCAAGGCGTCCCCGGCCAAGGGGCCATCCCCAAGATAAGCCTCCGCATAGGCAGCGGCCGTTGAGCCAATGTCATTTCTTTTGCCATCGACGATGACTATCAGTCCGGCCTCCCTGGCCATGGCCAAAGTCTTTTCCAAGGCGACAAATCCCCATGAACCGAGTTGCTCATAAAAGGCCACCTGGGGCTTGACGGCCACCACATCCTCGGCGATGGCCTCGATGATGGCTTCGTTGAAGCGGGTGATGGCGCAAGCTTCGGCCCGGGCCCCTTCCCCGTGTTCCAAGTAGGCATCCTCTAGCAAATGGGGAGGCATCAATTGGAGGTGGGGATCGAGTCCAACAACAACACGGCTATTCTTCTGCTTGATGGCTGACATCAGCCTGTCGGCAAAGTTTGCCAAGACCTCACCTCCCGATTTCATCGACCCATCTAGCCTGTCCGCCGACAATGGTGTATACGGGCCAACCTTGTAGTTCCTGTCCGATGAAGGGAGAGTTCTTGCTCTTGCCCACTAGGAGCTCCTCCGTCACCCGCTGGTTCTTCTTCGGATCGAAAAGCACTAGATCCGCGGGCTGACCAGCCGCGATCCGGCCCCCGGGCAAGTTGAAGAGTTCAGCAGGTTTGCGGGTAAATAGGTCAATGGCCTGGATGAGGGACAAGCATCCTGTTAAAACCAGGTGGGTATAGATAACGGGCCAAGCCGTCTCGAGTCCAACCATCCCCCAGGCTGCATGGCTGTACTCAACCTCTTTGTCGTCCCGGGAGTGGGGTGCATGGTCAGTTGCAACGCAGTCAATGGTGCCATCCAGCAGGCCCGCCCGCAAAGCTTCCACATCCTCCCTGGTTCGCAGGGGAGGGCTCACCTTTGTATTGGGATCATAAGTGGCAACTAGTTCATCGGTCAAAGTCAGGTGGTGGGGAGTGGCCTCCGCACTCACTCGCAGCCCCAGCTTCTTGGCGCGGCGGACCAATTCAACGCCCTCTTTAGTGCTTACATGGGCGAAATGGACGCGCCCTCCTGTTAACCGGGCAAGCTCCACATCCCGGGCGATAATCACATTCTCAGCTGCTCGGGTTTGACCTGGCAGGCCCAAAAGGGTCGACGTGCGTCCCTCGTTCATCAAGCCCTGGCCGGCCAGATTGACATCTTCGCAGTGAACGGACAGGGGCAAGTCAAGCATTTTCCCATATTCCAACGCTCGGCGCATGACTACAGCATTCATGATCGTATTGCCATCATCGCTAAATGCTACAACCCCCGCCGCGGCCAAGTCCGCCATCTCTGTGAGTTCTTCGCCCCGCCGTCCTTTAGTGATCGCCCCAATGGGATAGACTCTCACTGCACCGTTTCGAGCTCCTTCCGCCAGGATGAACTCCACCACCGCCTTGTTGTCTACTGGGGGATTGGTGTTTGGCATGCAGACAACCGAGGTGAATCCCCCACGGGCCGCGGCCCGTGTTCCACTGGCAATGGTCTCCTTGTACTCATATCCCGGCTCCCGCAAATGAACATGCAAGTCGATGAATCCGGGGACAACCACCAACCCCTGGGCTGGGAGCTCCTCCTTGGCAGCCGGCAGATCCGTCCCCACCCCAATAATCTGGCCCCCTTCGATGAGAATGTCAGCGGGAGCGTCAATTCCCCCGGCGGGGTCGATGACCCGTCCCCCTTTGATCAAAAGGCTCATGGGATATCCTTCCCTCCCGATAAGAGATAAAGCACAGCCATGCGTACAGCTACCCCATTCGTGACTTGTTCATCAATACTAGCCCGGGGATCCTCGGCCACCTCGGAGGTAATCTCCACCCCTAGGTTGGTGGGACCCGGATGAATAACCAACACGTCATCCCTTGCTTGGTCCAGACGCCTGCGATTCAGTCCGTAGAGGACCGAGTACTCCCGTAAGGATGGAAACAGACCGGCGACTTGCCTTTCCTTTTGGATGCGAAGCATGTTGATCACATCCACGTGGGGAATGACCTCATCCAAATCATAACTTACCTCGGCACCCATTTGCTCGATTTCCTGGGGAATCAAGGTAGGAGGGCCAATCACTGTCACTTTGGCTCCCATCTTCGTCAATCCCCAAATATTGGAGCGGGCCACCCGGCTATGTAGAATATCCCCCACAATGGCCACATGCAACCCTTCGATGGAGCCTTTCTTATCCCTGATGGTAAACAGGTCGAGCAAGGCTTGGGTAGGATGTTCATGGGCCCCGTCACCGGCATTGATCACACTGACTTGAACCGTTTCGGCCAGTAGTTTGGCACTGCCCGCAGCATAATGACGGATAACAACAAAATCGGCCCCTAGGGCCTCAATGGTTTTGGCAGTGTCCTTCAGGGATTCTCCCTTAGCTACACTGCTTAGATTGGTGGAAATGTTGATCACATCGACACTCATCCACTTGCCTGCCAGCTCAAAGGAAGTGCGGGTTCTGGTGCTTGGTTCATAGAACAGATTCACCATTACCCGCCCCCTTAGGGTGGGAAGCTTCTTGATGGGGCGGGTGAAAATCTCTTTGCAAGGTTCCGCTGTGTCTAAAATCAGCTGGATTTCATCTCTACTGAGGTCCTGCAGACCCAAGAGATGCTTCCGTGTCCAAGACATGGGTGCGCCTCCCTTTAGACCTGTTCTGTAATCAGAACCTTGTCCTCGCCGTCGACTTCTAGTAGGAACACCTGTACATCCTCCCGATGGGACGTAGGCACATTCTTCCCCACGTAGTCCGCCCGGATGGGCAGCTCCCGATGCCCCCTGTCCACAAGAACCGCAAGCTGAATCGATTGGGGTCTTCCCAAGTCCATCAGGGCATCTAGGGCAGCCCGTACCGTCCGTCCCGTGTAGAGGACATCATCAACGAGGACCAAGCGTCGATCGGTTACATCAAAGGGGATTTCCGTCTTCCTTACCAAGGGCTGGGGAGCAACCATGGTAAGATCATCCCGGTAAAGGGTGATGTCCAAGGTACCCGCTAAGACCGGCTTTCCTTCGATCTCCTCAATATTCCGCGCTAGACGTTCGGCCAAGGGGACACCTCTGGTACGGATACCCACTAAGCCAAGGTTCTCCACACCCCTATTTCTTTCCAAGATCTCATGGGCAATGCGCCTCAAGCAACGTCTGATACCCTCCTCATCCATTATGTGGGCCTTAATTGCCATTCAGTCGCCCCCTTGCTTTCGTAAAAAGACTTGCCGTTGCCGGCAAGCCTAGGATGTCCACACCATATTGACTATTCCTTGCCAGTCTCGCCGGACTGGATTAAAGGAAACCGATGGATGTCTGGATAGATTATAGCAGGTATGGCAAGGATATTCAATCACCTTTGTCCCAACCGCGCATTAAGTCTAAGAGTTCAACCATGTCTTCAGGGGCCGGGGACTCAAACTCCATGTACTCCTTGCTGCGGGGATGTTTGAAACCCAGCACCACGGCATGAAGAGCCTGACCTTGGAAATTCCATTCATTGGACTTGGGTCCGTAGATTGCATCACCAACGATAGGATGGCCAAAATGGGCCAGGTGCACCCGAATCTGATGGGTGCGCCCCGTCTCCAAGCGGCAGCACAGCAGCGAATAGCCCTTGAATTCTTCTAAGATGTGAAAGTAAGTAATAGCCTGCCGCCCCCTCCCCTCGGGGAGAACGGCCATTTTCTTGCGGTTCCGGGGATGTCGTCCAATGGGAGCATCGATGCATCCCCGTGATGAGCGAAAATGGCCTTGGACCACGGCTAGGTATTCCCTCTTGACCTTCCTCCTTTGAAATTGGCGACTCAAGCTGCAATGGGTGTAGTCATTTTTGGCCACCACCAACAGCCCGGAAGTGTCCTTGTCTAGTCTGTGGACAATCCCTGGTCGTTCGACCCCCCCGACTGTCGATAAGGTGGCGCAATGGGCTAACAGGGCATTAACCAAAGTCCCCCGAAGATTGCC
>JAAZLZ010000180.1 GCA_012799075.1 Bacillota bacterium | reverse complement strand
TGGCGGCCATCAAGAGTCCTGGGATAATCCCCCCTAAGAGAAGTGCTCCAACGGAAGCCCCGGCAGATACTCCGTAGAGGACCAAGGGCACCGAAGGGGGGATAATGGGACCGATAAGGGATGAGGCCGCTGTAATCGCCACGGCAAATTCCTTGTCGTAGCCGGCGTTGAGCATGGCTTCCAGTTCAATAGTCCCAAGGCCTGCCGCATCCGATGTAGCAGACCCACTCATGCCAGCAAAGATCACGCTGGCAATGATGTTCACCTGTCCTAGACCCCCAGGCAAGTGGCCCACCAGGATGTCGGCAAACTTGAACAGGCGCCGGGTAATGCCCCCCGTGTTCATCAAATTGGCAGCGAAGATGAAGAAAGGAACGGCTAGCAGGGTGAAGTTGTTGACTCCATAGAACATCCGCTGGGCAACTACTTGATAGCTGAAGCCAAAACCTTGATCATAGAGAAAGTAAATGACGGAGGTAATCCCCATGGAAAATGCGATGGGGATGCCTAGGGCCATGAAGAACACCAGTCCTCCCAGTAGGATGATGAAGGCCGCTTGCATCAGTTCTCACCTCCCCGGCCGACGGAAGTCGCCCTGTTCACCCCGGATGCAAGGTGCCGGACAAGGCACACGATCAGACAAAAGGCACCCACGGGAATAGCCAGGTAGACCAGGCTATAGCGGATTATTGGCATACTGGGCAACCGGGCCCGGTGGGTGTTAATAACCATGTTAACTCCACCAGCAAACAGAACGACGGCGAAAAGCAGCATCAGGGTCTCCCCTACCAGGGCGGCCAAGTGCCGGAAAGGAGGAGAGACCCGGTTAATGAGGAAATCCACCGTGATGTGCTCCTTTTCTTTCATCACGACGACCATGCCCACAAATGTCATCCAAACATATAAGGAGCGGGCCATTTCCTCCGTCCAGATAAAAGGCCTGGCCAACACATAGCGAGCGATCACCTGAAGGAGGGTGACGAGAAACATGGCGGCAAAAGCAATATTAGCCAAACCTCTAATTAGCCGGTCAAAGAGATTGACCACTGTGTAGACCTCCCAACAAGGGGCCCGGAGGGGCCCCTTTGTAATCACTAGCCTTACAGCTGCTGCACCTTGTCATATAGTTCTTTGTTGTACATGCCTTCTTGGACCATCTTCTCGATGATCTTCAAAGCCTCAGAGCGGATGCCGTCTAGATCCAGCTCCGGAGGCTCGATGATGGTCATACCGCTGGCCAGGAGCTCATCCATTAGTTCGGCTTCCCGTTGGAAAACCAGCTGATTCCCATACTCCACCGCTTCCGCCATGCAGTCGGCGATAAGCTGTTGATCGGCGGCGGACAGTTTCTTAAACCACTGCTCCGAAACCTGGAATTTGGCGATGCTGTAGATGTGTCTAGTGGCAATTAGGTATTTTTGGACTTCATGGAACTTGTACCCATAGATGGACATGATGGGGTTTTCCTGGGCCTCAGCAATCCCCGTCTGCAAAGCTGAGTACACTTCGTGGAAGGCAACGGGGACAGGTGCGGTTCCCAGGGCTTGCCAGACTCGAATAATCGGTTCCACCTCCGGTAGACGCAATCGGAGTCCCCGGAGGTCCTCGACTGACTTGATGGGGCGGTTCGAGGTGAGGTACCGGGGACCCCGGTACATGACCCCCAGAGTGCGCACGCCCAGCATCTCCAAACTAAGCTTATTGATGGTTTGACCTACTTCTCCAAGCCAAAGGGCAAAGAAGTGGTCCCGGTCGCGGATCAAAAAGGGAATGTCGCTTAGGGTGTACTCAGGGGCATACAAGGCCATGTCCCCGGGACCCATGGCAATGAGCTCCAAGGCGCCGGCACTGGCTGCTTCGATATGATCCCTCTCTCCGCCCATGGCACTGCCGATAATCACCCTAACTTCATACTTGCCGCCGGAACGTTCTTCCAGGAGCTCCTTGAACTTGTTTTGGACGTCCACGGCCGCCTCCCCCGCGGCGTAGACCCCGGAGAAGGTGATGATACTCTTCGCGGTGACTGCAGTCGATAACACGAGGACCAGAAACAGCACAATTCCACCTAGCCTTTTCAACTTTTGGTCCCTCCTCAGGCCAATCGTATTTGGAGCACCGTGCTTGCCACTCCCACCCCCTACTATTCAAAGTAATCAGGCCACACACTCCGAACACTGGGAATAAGCTCTACGCAGCCAATGTGTTTCCGCATAATCGTAGCCAACACAGACAACTCCCGCCCTTCCAAGGCGCGCACCAGGTCCTCATGCTCTGCGAGCATGCGCTCCGTGCCCTTGCCCGTCCTCAGCCAGAGCAAACGAAACGGCCAAATCTGGAAGTTCATCAGGTTGACCGTTTGTACCACTCTGCTATTCCCCGCAGCTTGCAGAAAGACTTCATGGAAAGAAGCATCCCACTCCAGTAGACGAACATAATCCTGGGCCATAAATGCGTCCCGGACTGTCTGTTGGGCCTTCCACATTCTTTCAAGGTCGTCCCCATCCAGTTTGTCGACCGCAGTTACCGCCGCCCATAGCTCCAGGATGCGTCTGAGCTCAGCGGCTTCAATCAATTGCACAGCCGACAGCTTCAGTACTTCTGTGCCCTTTTGGGGCGTCGTCTGGACTAACCCTTCCTGCTCCAGACGCTTGAGGGCCTCCCGCACCGGAGTGCGGCTGACCATCAGCTGTTCGGCCAAATTGTTTTCGGAAACCAGCTGTCCCGGAGGCAGAGTCAAAGACATGATCGCTTCCAACAGGCGCTCATAGGCCTTCTGGGTAACGGACCTGGACTTCTTGATGGGAATCAAGGACATTGCCTTCCCTCCAGCGACTATTTCCATGTTACATCTTGTATACAAGGGTTTGCGAAACTTCCGGATACTCTGATTTTAACCTATACTCTATAATTTGGACAAACCGGATTTATATCCCGCTCGTCCTGTGTTATTTCTAATTATTGTCTTATCCCGTTATTCTGTCTATTCTTGCGGAAAATCATATGTTTGGGTTACTTAAGGGTGAGATGAACTTCGCAGTTGATGAAGGGGGAGCCTTAGAAAAGGCATCCCCCCTTTATTGTCAGCTAAAGGAGTCCCTCCAGCTTTCGTTTCAGGGCTTCTTTCGGCAGGGCGCCGACTAGACGCTCTACTGCTTGTCCTTCCTGGAAGAGCACTAAGGTGGGGATGCTCATCACCCCGTAGCGAACAGCCAGGTCTTGTTCCTGATCCACATTCACTTTGCCCACCTTCATCCGTCCCCCATACTCCTCCGCGATCTCATCGATCACAGGGGCAATCTGCCGGCAAGGACCACACCAATCAGCCCAAAAGTCAACGAGCACCGGCACCTTGCTATCCAAGACCTCGGCTTGAAAATTGCCGTTGGTCAGATGTACAATACGCTTCCCTTCCATGTGGACATGCCTCCTATCACTAGACTGCAAGTTTTGGCAGTGCCATTATAGCATATCCAGGGTTGACCCGCTACAATCGGCCCTCGTTCTTTCTACCCCGGGGAAGAAGGAGAGACGGACCCGGGCCCCGAATCATGGTTATGATTGGACTAACATAACGCTATGGTCCTGACTATTTTCCCATGAGGAGGAGTCAAATGATGAGGCTGTCTGAAAGGCTGCGAAGATTGGTTTTAGTCCTTGCGGTAGTCCTGATTGCAACGTCAGGAGCCCTGGCCGCCGACCGGTTGATCCTGGCAACAACGACGAGCACAGAAAATTCCGGGTTATTGGGGTATTTGCTGCCGGTCTTTGAAGAGCGTTTCAACGTCCGGGTCGACGTTATCGCGGTGGGGACGGGCAAGGCTTTGGAGCTGGGCAAAAACGGTGACGCTGATGTTTTGCTGGTCCACGACCGGAAGTCTGAAGATGCTTTCGTCGCGGATGGTTTCGGGGTGAACAGACGGGATGTGATGTACAACGATTACATAATCCTTGGACCTCCCTCCGACCCGGCTGGTGTAGGCAAAGCCAAGTCAGCGGTGGAAGCTCTCACCATCATCGCCGAGGCAAAGGCCCCCTTTGTGTCCCGGGGAGATGATTCGGGCACCCACAAGAAGGAAATGAGCATCTGGAAAGAGGCTAACATCGAACCCGAGGCTCCATGGTACATGGCAGCGGGCCAGGGCATGGGTCCTTGCATCAACATTGCCGATGAGCAAAACGGCTATGTCCTCTCCGATCGGGGAACCTACATTTCCTACAAGAACAAGACCGAGCTGGTCATCATTTACGAGGGCGATGAGATCATGTTCAACCCCTACGGGGTGATTGCGGTCAATCCCGACCTCCATCCCCACGTCAACTACGAGCAGGCCATGAACTTTGTCGAGTTCCTCACATCCAGTGAAGGCAGGGCCCTCATCGAATCCTACAAGATGGAAGGCGAGCAGCTCTTCTATCTGTATTCCAATTAGACCGGGAGGAACATAACTTTTCGAAGCGAACTTCAGGCTGGGGGCTCCAGGAGTCCCCAGCCGCCCGATGGGCGCGTCCTCATCACATGAAGCTGGGGGGGTCAACCATTGCATTATCTTGCCGGTGCCCTTAGCAGGGCAGTGGACCTGATTTTATCGTTGGATCCGGCCGTCATGGAAATTGCCGGTCTCTCCATCAAGCTGGCGGCCATTTCCACCCTTATTGCCGCCGTCATCGGCATACCCGTCGGCTTTATCTTAGGTACATATGATTTTCCCGGACGTTCCTTTCTTGCCAGTATTGTCAACACCCTCCTGAGCTTGCCGACGGTCGTCGTGGGACTTGCCATCTACAGCTTCATTTCCAGGCGGGGCCCTTTGGGGAGATTCGGACTGCTTTTCACCCCGACGGCCATCATCCTCGGGCAGGCGGTCCTGGCCACTCCCATTGTCACCGCCTTGACGATGAATGCCACCCGATCCTTGGAGCGGGATTTGCAGATGACCGCCCTTTCCCTGGGAGCATCCCGGGTCCAGGTGGCTTACCTGCTCTTGCTTCAGGCCCGCTTCGCGGTCCTTGGGGCGCTGGTTGCGGCCTTTGGCCGGGTCATCGCTGAAGTTGGCGCTGCCATGATGCTGGGAGGCAATATTGAAGGGTACACCCGAACGATTACAACGGCCATTGCCCTGGAGACAAGCAAAGGGGAGTTTGCCTTTGCCCTCTCTCTAGGGATTATCCTGCTCCTTGTTTCCTTTGTGGTGAATATCCTGGTCCACTACTTCCAGCAAGTCAAACATCGTGGGGGGGTGTATCATGGAGAAAGTTCTCCAAGTCGAGAATTTGCGTAAGAGTTATAACGGGCTGACGGTCTTAGACCTGGATTCCTTGTCCATCCCAAAGGGTCAAATTACTGTCATCATGGGCCCCAATGGGGCGGGCAAGACCACCCTGATCAGGATTTTGGCCCTCCTGGAGGAGCCCGATCATGGTACCATCTGGCTCAATGGCCAGCCCATTCCGGAGGATGAGAATCATCGCCTGGTCCTGCGGCGACAGATGGGCGTTATTTGGCAGCGACCCGCTTTGTTTGCCATGAGCGTTGCCGATAATCTGGGTTTGGCCCTTAGACTGCGGGGCTGGGGGAGAAAGAAGGTCCGGACAAAGGTGGAAGAATACGCGGACATGTTCGATCTTGGTGATCTACTGCGCAAATGGCCTAACGAGCTTTCCGGCGGTGAGACCCAGAAGGTTTCCGTGGCCAGAAGCCTGATCTACGAGCCCGATATCATGTTCATCGATGAACCCGACACCTATCTCGATCTGAGCAACCGCCATCTGGTCGAAGAGATGGTCGCCTCGCAAGTTGAGCGGCGAGGCATGACAGCCCTGATGGTCACCCACAGTCGGCATCAGATGAGCCGCCTGGCGGCCAATCTCGTCATTTTACAGCGGGGACGGCTGCGCTGGTCGGGCCGGGTGGATAATCTGGAGACGAAAGACTGGGATGAGGAGCTTAGGACCTTTTTGGGTCTGGCCGAACCCTCCGCCTAAGTCTCAG
The DNA here is from genome assembly GCA_012799075.1 of Bacillota bacterium. GTDB lineage: Bacteria > Bacillota > Limnochordia > JAAZLZ01 > JAAZLZ01 > JAAZLZ01. The sequence goes on along the minus strand of JAAZLZ010000180.1, from coordinate 2,210 downwards.
CTGGGCCCAGGTCAGCTGAAGGCCGCTGATCACAAGAAAACAGGCTAATTGGGCCTCCAAGGACGGACCGCCCAGGGCGAGGAGCCCTGTCGCCGCGGAAGCCAGGGCAAAGTACAGGAGACAACAGCCAACACCTGCCATTTCTCCCACCAAGAGCATCCCCGCTAGAGGAAACCAAAGCTGCCAACCCAACCAGGCCACCTCCCCAGTAGTACTTTATGGAGGGACGGAGGGACGTATACCTTTGTGGTATAGGAAGGGTCCCCCAGGGCGGATACTATCTAGCGGGGAGGTAGTCTATGGGGGCCGGGCAGTTTATTCACCAACATAAAAGAACTATCATCGCGGTGATTCTCCTGCTGCTGCTCCCGCTGATACCCATTTATTGGCGGGGGCATGCTTTGCTGCGGGAGTATGAAAGGGAGCGTCCGGTCCAAGGGGCAACCCTCCTCGATGTCCAGGGCCGGACCATTACTATCTTAGGCAAAGAAGGCCCCGCCGTTTACGTCCCTCTGGAAGAGATTACCGTGGATTTAAGGCAGGCGGTCATCGCCATCGAAGATGCCCGTTTTTACCGCCACTTCGGGTTGGACCCCATCGGCATCATCCGGGCGGCCCTAGTCAACTTGAAGGCTGGCCGGACCGTTCAAGGAGCCAGCACCATCACCCAACAGCTCGCGAAAAACCTGTTTTTGACCACCGAGCGCACCTTGGCCCGGAAGGCGGAAGAGGCCATGCTGGCTTTGATGTTGGAACGGCGGTTCAACAAGAGTCAAATACTAGAGCGCTACTTGAACGAAGTTTACTTCGGGGAAGGAGCCTACGGCATCCACGCCGCGGCCCAGACTTATTTCGGCAAACAACCCTCGGATCTCACCCTCGGGGAAAGCGCCCTTTTGGCTGGGATCCTGCGGGCCCCCTCGGTCCTTTCTCCTTATGTGAATCGAAAGCGGTCCTTGGAGCGGCGGGACTTGGTTCTGCACCAGATGGAAGCCCAGGGCTACATTTCCCAACGGGCCCTGGACCGGGCCCGAGAAGAACAAGTCCAGCTGGCCAAGAGGCCCGGAGGGATCGCCCCCTACTTTATCGACTACCTGACCGAGGAACTGGTCCGCCGGTATGGTCCAAACCTCGTCTTTCGCGGGGAGCTGCAGGTGGAGACAACCCTGGATCTGGACATGCAGCGAAGCGCCCAACAGGCTTGGAACCCCGACCTGCAAGGGGCTCTGGTCGCCTTGGACCCCAAGTCAGGACATATCCGGGCTATGGTGGGGGGACGGAACTACCGGGAAAGCCAGTTCAACCGGGCAACGAAGGCCCTTCGCCAGCCAGGCTCCGCCTTCAAGCCCATCATTTATGCCGCGGCTTTGAGGGAAGGCTGGCGGGTCAATTCCATTGTTGAAGACATCCCCAGGCGCATCGGTGATTGGGAGCCGGAAAACTACAATGAAGCCTATTGGGGTCCGGTGACCATGAAGCACGCCTTGGCCTTATCCTTGAACAACGCCGCCGTATGGACCTTAAGTCAGATAGGCATCGGTCCGGCAACTGCCCTGGCCGAAGAGCTTGGCATCGGCACCCTCGTCCCTGAGGACCGGCACCTGGGTATGGCCCTGGGGGGATTGACCAAGGGGGTGACCCCCCTGACTTTGACCGCCTCCTTTGTGCCCTTTGCCAACGGCGGACTTTACTACGAGCCTCGTGGCATCCGCCGGGTGTCCACAAGGGAGGGCCGAATCTTGGAGGAAGCTCCATCGAAAGGCCGCCGGGTCCTATCCCCCCAGCAGGCCTATCTAATGACGGACATGCTCAAGGCAGCCATGGACTACGGGACAGGCCGACCGGCAGCCATCGATCGGCCGACAGCGGGAAAGACGGGCACGACGAACAATTCCATCAGTCTTTGGTTTGTCGGTTATACCCCGGAGCTGGTGGCGAGCGTTTATGTAGGCAATGATGATGCAACGCCCGTGGAGGGCTTTGGAGGGACCGCGGCGGGCCCCATTTGGGCTGACTTTATGGAGGCCGCCCTGGCTGGGCTTCCCCCTGGGGAGTTCCCCCTACCGCAGGCAATGGTTGCCGGAATTGAAGTCGATATATTCTCAGGAGGGCTGGTGGTGCCCGGTTGTGAAATCACCGAGGTCGATGCCTTCATCAAGGGGACTCAGCCAACCCAGCCCTGCCCCCTCCACGCCAAGCCCCCGCCGAGG
>JAAZLZ010000179.1 GCA_012799075.1 Bacillota bacterium | reverse complement strand
TGATCTTATCACACGCCGGATCCCGGTGTCAAGGGCGCAAGCTCCTTTAGTAATCGGGCAGCCAGCCTTAGGGCCCGACCCCGATGACTGACTCTGTTTTTCTCCTCCGGCGAAAGTTCAGCAAAGGTTTTCCCCAACCCATCAACGATGAATAGGGGATCGTAACCGAATCCCCCTTCTCCTTTCACGGTGAATCCAATTAGCCCTTCGCACTTCCCCTCAACCAGGTGGGTGCTGCCGTCGGGTTCGGCAATGGCTATCACACATCGGAAACGAGCGGTCCGCTTCTCTGGTGGGATGCCCTCCAACAAGCGGAGCAGCTTGCGGTTATTGTCCTCATAGGTGGCATGGGCACCGGCAAAGCGAGCCGAATACACCCCAGGCTTTCCCCCCAGGGCATCCACCTCAAGGCCGGTATCATCGGCAAGGGCCGGATAGCCTGTGAAAGCCGCTATTTCCTTTGCCTTCTTGAGTGCGTTTGCCTCCAAGGTAAAACCGTCCTCAACCACTTCCGGAAAACCGGGAAAATCATGGGCAGTTAGCACCCGCCAGGCTTGACCCGCTAAGATCGCCTGGATTTCATTGATCTTATGTTCATTCCTCGAAGCGACCACCAGACTTGCCACTCTTCCACCCTCCAATGCTAGCCACAATCTCCGGGGGAAGGACTTCTCGCTGAATGGCCACTAAGCGACGTATCCCCTGTTGGGCTAAAAACAGCATCTCTTCCATCTCATCCCGCCCGAAGGGATGCTCCTCGGCAGTCCCCTGGATCTCAATAAAGCGGCCGGCGGCAGTCATGACAACGTTCATGTCTACCTGGGCCCGGGAATCTTCTTCATAGCACAGGTCCAACATCGGCACACCACCAACGATCCCTACACTGGTCGCGGCGATGAAATCAGTAACGGGCAGCTTTGACCACTTCTCCTGTTCCTTGATGACCGTCAAAGCATCGATCAGGGCAAGGAAGGCTCCTGTCACACCAGCGGTACGGGTTCCACCATCGGCTTGCAGAACATCACAGTCAAGCCAAATTGTCCGTTCCCCCAATTGGGTCAAATCGACCACCGACCTCAACGAGCGACCGATCAACCTTTGGATCTCATAAGTCCGGCCGCTTATCCTGCCCCTCGCGGATTCCCGCACCGTTCGAGATTGGGTCGCCCGGGGAAGCATGGCGTATTCCGCGGTAATCCATCCCTGACCCGATCCCCTTAGAAACGGCGGCACCTTATCTTCGATGCTCGCAGTGCAGATAACCCGAGTATCCCCCACCTCCATGAGGGCTGAGCCTTCCGGGTACTTGACATAATTGCGGGTAATCTTTATTGGACGCAAATCCTCGGGACCACTCCCGTCCACACGTTGCAATGCTATTCCTCCCCACATAGACCATTGTGCCAACAAGCAAACTGCTTCCAAGACCGGAGCGCCGGTCTCCAATCTAATGTGCCCTGCATCATGACAAGTAATCGGCGGCAGGCAATGGAATCAGTTTGTGGGTCCAACCCTGGCAATGCCCGGCAACTAAGCGCTTCCCTTCGGCAAAGGCATACCCAATTCCTGCGGCTAATTGATGAAGGGGGCAAATGCCCCCTCAAAGCGCACGCCTGCAGGATCCTATGAAGACCCAAAGCCCCGATGCCTGATTATCCTTTGGCGCAGTTCTCGCCTTTGTAGGCAAGGAGAGCCAAGGTCCGCGCCATTTCATTGTACACGATGCAAAGCCCCTCATCCACACCCATGCCTGGCTTGGCCATTACCTGGGCAGGTTGGGTGGCCAGGGCGATGTGGGTGCAGATCTGAGCGGATCGGTCGGTCTCGTTGCACGTCCCGCCAAGATAAGCCTCCACCCCGTGCCGATGACAGGTCAGTACGGCCTCAATACTCTTGTCCAATGACCCCAAGTCAGGGGTCTTGATCTGGATCATGTCAACCGCTCCGGCCGCGGCAAAATCCTCGATATCCTC
>JAAZLZ010000015.1 GCA_012799075.1 Bacillota bacterium | reverse complement strand
GAACATGCCAATGTCCAGCCCCATTCGGGGGCCCAGGCCAACATGGGCGTCTATTTTGACGTCTTGAGGCCGGGGGATGCGGTCATGGGCATGAATTTGGCCCACGGGGGCCATTTGACCCACGGCAGTCCGGTGAACTTTTCCGGCGTCTGGTTCAATTTCATCCATTACGGTGTGGACAAGACGACGGAAATGATCGATTACGATGAAGTCCTTCGCTTGGCCAAAGAACATCGTCCCAAGCTCATCGTTGCCGGAGGCAGCGCTTATCCCCGGGTGATCGATTTCGCCCGCTTGCGGGAAATTTGTGATGAGGTCGGATGCATGTTGATGGTGGATATGGCCCACATCGCGGGGTTAGTGGCTGTGGGACTGCACCCTTCGCCTGTTCCCCACGCGGAGTTTGTCACCACGACCACCCATAAGACCCTCAGGGGGCCCAGGGGCGGCATGATTTTGTGCAAGGAGAAATACGGGAAGGACATCGATAAGGCCATCTTCCCTGGGATCCAAGGGGGTCCCCTCATGCACGTGATTGCAGCCAAGGCCGTTGCCTTGAAGGAGGCTCAAGCTCCGGAGTTTAGGACCTATCAGGAGAGAATCGTCAAGAATGCCAAGGCATTGGCCCAGGGTCTCCTCGAGCGGGGTTTCCGCTTGGTTTCCGGCGGCACCGACAACCACTTGCTCTTGGTTAACACAAAGGTTAAAGGTCTAACAGGCAGGGAAGCCGAAGGTTTACTCGATGAAGTAGGCATCACGGTGAACAAGAATACGATTCCCTTCGACCAGGAGAGTCCCTTTGTCACCAGCGGGATCCGGCTCGGGACTCCGGCGGCGACTACTCGGGGAATGGGTGAAGGGGAGATGATGGAGATTGCCTCCATCATCGATGAAGTCCTAAGCAGTCCCCGGGATGAAAAGGTTCATGCGGCGGCGAAGGAGAAGGTGGCTGAGCTTTGTCAAAAGTTTCCCCTGTATGCTTAGGGGTCCCCAAAGAGCCCTGGCCTTAGGGCCCGGGCCCGTCCGAGTTTGCGCCAGTGAGCACAAATTCTACCAAATTAGATGCAGCAGCAGGATTCAGCAGGTGTAATGCGAAGCTTGATCTGGGGATTCTAATACCCAAGGGCACTGACAGGGGATTTGGTTTGGAAGAATACCGTATCGGAAGGAGGAACAGTAGTGGCAAACATGCTTGAAGTCCGCTGGCATGGCCGAGGAGGACAAGGGGCTAAGACGGCAGCCCTTCTGTTGGCTGAGGCGGCGGCAGCGGCGGGTAAACGCATCCAGGCTTTTCCTGAGTACGGCCCCGAGCGAATGGGGGCTCCGGTAACATCGTACAACCGAATCAGCAATGAGGAGATCACTCTCCACTGTGGGGTCACAAACCCCAATTTCGTCGCGGTCCTTGACCCGACTCTAATCGACACCAATGATGTAACTGAAGGGATCCCGGAGGGCGGGATCATCGTCGTCAACACACCCCTGTCTCCCGAGGAGATGGCGGAGCGGTTGGGGCTGGATGGGGATTCCAAGATCAAGGTGTTCACTGTCGATGCAGACACCATCTCCAAGGAGACCATCGGCAGAGTCATTCCCAATACGCCCATGCTGGGGGCCTTGGTCCGGGCAACGGGAGTACTGGAGCTAGATGAGCTCCTCGAGGATACAAAGGGCAAGCTCGAGCAGAAATTCCGGAACAGACCTGAGATCATCCAGGGCAACCTGGAGGCTATACGGCGCGCCTACCAGGAGGTGAAGTAGTGATGGCTGCTAAAGGAAAGCCTGTCGCCCAGGAGGTTCAAAAGCCCGGGTGGAAGAGCATACCCATCGGGGGCTTAATTTTGCGCGGGGGCACCGCCGCCGAGTTCCAAACTGGGGACTGGCGAACGGAAAAGCCCGTTTGGGACGCGGAGAAGTGCACCAGCTGCTATCTTTGCTGGGTGTACTGCCCTGATATGTCCATCTTGCTGGAAGATGGAAAGGTGGCGGGGATCGACTACGACCATTGCAAGGGCTGCGGGATTTGCGTCAACGTGTGCCCGCCGAAGGTGTCGGCCCTCAAGATGGTTCCAGATAAAGACTAAGTACAGTGAAGGAGGGAACTATAAATGGGCAACTCTGCCCTTGCCAAAGAGGCAGTTAAAAGCGTAGCCTTGACCGGAAATGAGGCAGTAGCCAATGCCATGCGGCAAATCCATCCGGATGTGGTGGCTGCCTATCCGATTACTCCCCAGACGGAGATAGTGCAGATTTTCTCTACCTTTGCGGCCGACGGCCTGGTAGAGACGGAGTTCGTACCGGTGGAAAGCGAACATTCCGCCATGAGCGCCACTGTCGGAGCATCCGCGGCCGGCGCCCGGGCGATGACCGCAACTTCCGCCAATGGACTGGCCTTGATGTGGGAAGTATTGTACATTGCCTCGGGTCTTCGGCTGCCCATCGTGATGCCAGTGGTGAACCGGGCTCTTAGCGCCCCCATCAACATTCACTGCGATCACAGCGATACCATGGGCGCCCGGGATTCCGGCTGGATCCAGATCTATTCGGAAAACGCCCAGGAAGCCTATGACAATCTGATCCAGGCAGTAAGGATTGCCGAGCATCCTGACATCAACCTGCCGGTGATGGTGATGATGGATGGGTTTATCATCAGTCATGGGATGGAGAACGTCTACCTCCTGCCCGATGAAGAGGTAAGGAAGTTCGTGGGCGAGCGGAAAGCCGCCTACACCCTGTTGGATGCTGATAATCCCATTACGGTGGGTCCGTTGGATCTGCAGGACTTCTACTTTGAGCACAGAAGGCAGCAGGCGGAGGCCATGTTCAACGCGGACAAGGTGGTCCAGGAAGTGGCCGATGAGTTTGCTAAGCTGTCCGGCCGCCAGTACGACTTTTTCGAGTCCTACCGGCTGGATGATGCGGAGATGGCCATTGTGGTCATCGGCTCCACCGCAGGGACGGCAAAATATGTGGTGAATGAACTGCGGGCCAAGGGAATCAAGGCCGGCCTGCTGAAGATGCGCATGTTCCGCCCCTTCCCTGCGGCCAGTCTGCGGGAGGCTTTGGCCAATGTCTCCGCGGTGGCGGTGATGGACCGGGCGGACAGCCTGTCAGCCTGTGGAGGACCCCTGTTTGGCGATCTGAAAGCAGCCCTCTATAGTGCCAGCAAGCGTCCCCTGATGAACAACTACATCTACGGCCTTGGGGGACGGGATGTGACCCTCGAGCATATCCATACCGTCTATCAGGATCTTGAGGAAATGCTTAAGACAGGCAAAGTCAAAGAGGAAATCAACTACCTAGGTGTGCGGGAGTAAGTCCCAGGAGGTGAATTGAGTGGCCACTTTGAAAGAATTGGTGCGCAGAGAGGAACTGTTCACCGGCGGGCATCGCGCCTGCGCGGGTTGCGGTTTCCCAGTGGCGTCTAAGCTGGCCCTGAAGGCGGCGAAAAACCCGGTGGTGGTAGCTTGCGCTACGGGTTGCATGGAAGTTGCCACTACCATCTATCCATATACGGCGTGGAACTGCTCCTTCATCCACAGCGCCTTTGAGAATGCTGCGGCATCCATCAGCGGCGTCGAAGCAGCCTATCGAGGACTGACTCGCCGGGGCAAACTGGAAGGGAAATTCGATTTCATTGCCTTTGGCGGTGATGGAGGAACTTACGATATCGGCTTTCAGGCCCTATCGGGGGCTATGGAGCGGGGCCACAACATTCTCTACATTTGCTATGACAACGGAGCCTACATGAACACGGGGATCCAGCGCTCCAGTGCGACCCCCTTCGGAAGTCACACAACAACGACTCCGGCAGGCCGCGTATCCCAGGGGAAAAAGCAAACCCGCAAGGATCTGACGGCTATCATTGCCGCCCATGATGTACCCTATGCGGCCCAAGCCATTATCGGCAATTGGAACGACTACGTCAAAAAAGTGGAAAAGGCCTTGGCTGTTGATGGACCGGCCTTTATCAACGTGTTGGCCCCCTGTCGGCTGGGCTGGGGCTATCGGCCTGAGGATACCATCAGCATTGCCCAAGAGGCGGTTCAGTGCTGCTTCTGGCCTGCTTATGAAGTGGAGAACGGCAAGTGGCGGATCACCATCAAGCCTCGGGAGAAGACCCCGGTGGTTGACTGGTTGAAGAAGCAAGCCCGGTTCCGCCATCTTTTCCGGCCTGGCAATGAACAGCTCTTGGAAGAGATCCAGGCGGAAGTCGATCGCAAGTGGGCTGCTTTGCTCAAGCGCTGTGAGGAGAGCGCCGAGCTGTCCGCTTAAAGCAACTAGCTACAGGAGGTGGCTCGCTGTTGCGTGATAGTTGGCATAAGTACATGAGCTTAGGCTATGTGCACACAGTGGCGTTCCCCAATGGAGTGAAGGGGGAGGGCCCCATCAAGGATCAGGTGGCCCAGTTGTTGGCCGATGATTCCTATGGCGCAGTCGAGGTTTCCTGGGTAAAGGACCCTGAGGAAAGGGAGAAGCTGGCTGGGTTCTTGGCAGAGGCCGATGTGGATGTGGTCTTCTTGGCCTGCATCCCCATGATGGCCCAAAAGGCCTACCTTGCCGCCCTGTCCGAGGAAGAGCGTCAAGCTGCCGTCGAAGTGGGCAAGAAGATGATCGATGAGGCCTATCTTTACGGGGCCAGGCTGATGCTGGTGGGCAGCGGCCCCGATCCGGGACCTGAAAACCGGGCCCGGGGACTAGAGCAGCTGGCCAAGTCCTTGGGGGAACTATGCAGCTATGCTCGCAGCAAAGCAAAGGACCATGTCCTGACCATCACCCTGGAGAACTTTGACCGGGAGATGGACAAGAAATTCCTGCTAGGCCCCATGGCTGAGACAGCCAAGTTCATCCGGGAGCTTCGCAAGGAGCATGACAATCTCGGCATCACTCTGGATCAAAGCCATGTGGAGCAGCTTGGCGAGGCGGCGGAAGAAAGCGCCCGGCTGGGTGGAGAATGCATCGTCCACGCCCATTTAGCCAATTGCGTCGTTAAAGACCCGTCTAGCCCCTTATACGGGGACAAGCATACACCCTTTGGCATCCCAGGGGGACAGTCGGGTCCGGCGGAAATAGCGCGCTTTTTGGAGGCGCTGGCCAAGTCCGGGTATTTTTCCCGCACCCAGCCCACCAGGCGACCGGTGGTAAGCCTGGAGGTCAATGTCCTATCCGGAGAAGGCTCCCCGGAAGAAATAATCAAGGCAACCAAGGAAGCCTTCCTGCAGGGGTGGGGAAAAGCGGACTTAGGTATTGCTCCCCGATTTGAAGTGTGATAGAATAGTTGCCACAACAGGCGATGCAGGGGCCATTAGGGTCGCAAACCTTCCTACAGAGAGCCGGGGAACGGTGGAAGCCGGCGGGGGGAGCGGTCCCATCCACCCCGAAGGCCGGCGGCGAGGAGCCGTCCCGGTTCACACCCGTTAACGTGTCCTAAGGTGGCTGCGCGGCAGCAACCGGGGTGGCAACGCGGGATGCTGGTCCCGTCCCCGAAAGCAACAAGGGGACGGGGCTTTTTTATCTCCCGATGGAAAGAATAGCGTTGGAGGAGGTTCCATTATGCTGGACTTAAAGCTTATTCGCAACAACCCGGACTTGGTCCGAGAATCCCTAATCAACCGGGGTGAAGATGCGGCTCCCTTGGATGAATTGCTGACGTTAGATGAGAAGCACCGCAAGGTCCTCGCAGAGGTTGAAGAGCTCCGATCCCGGCGGAACAAAGTATCCCAGGAAATCGCCCAGTACAAACGAAAAGGGCAGGATCCCGGCGATATCCTGGAGCAAATGAGGGATGTCTCCGACCGGATCAAAGAGTTGGACGGGGAAATCCGGGAGCTTGGGGATCAAATCAACGCTTTGCTCCTTAGGATGCCCAACATCCCCCACTCTTCGATCCCCGTCGGCCCCACCGAGGCTGAGAACGTGGAGGTCCGGCGCTGGGGCAGTCCCCGGAAGTTTGACTTTGAACCAAAACCCCACTGGGACTTGGGAGTGTACCTGGGGATTTTGGATTTTGAACGGGCCGGCAAGGTAACGGGAGCTCGCTTTGCCTTCTTGAAGGGCTTGGGCGCCAAGCTGGAGCGGGCGGTGATCAATTTCATGCTGGATCTTCACACACGGGAGCATGGGTACACTGAGATCTTCCCACCCTTCATGGCCAATGAGACCAGCATGATCGGTACAGGCCAGTTGCCCAAGTTCGGTGAGGATATGTTCAAGTGCGAGGGCTCAGGCTACTACCTCATCCCCACCGCAGAGGTGCCGGTGACCAACTACCATCGGGACGAGATTCTCGAAGGGGATGCTTTGCCTCTGCATTATGTGGCCTATTCCGCCTGTTTCCGCGCAGAGGCCGGCGCCCATGGCCGGGACACCCGGGGGCTCATCCGGCAGCACCAGTTCAACAAGGTGGAGCTGGTCAAATTCGTCAAGCCTGAGAATTCCTATGATGAGCTGGAGAAGCTCGTGGGCGATGCTGAGACGGTGCTGCAGCGGCTGGGGCTTCCCTACAGGGTGGTCATGATGTGCACGGGGGATGTGGGTTTTGCGGCTGCGAAAAAGTACGATCCTGAGGTCTGGATGCCCAGTTATGACCGTTACGTAGAGATCTCATCCTGCAGCAACTTTGAGGACTTCCAGGCCAGGCGGGCCAACATCCGCTTCCGCCCCGGGCCGGGGGAAAAGCCCGAGTTCGTCCATACCTTGAATGGGTCCGGTGTGGCCGCGGGCAGGACGGTGGCCGCCATCTTGGAGAACTACCAGCTGCCCGATGGCTCCGTTGAGATTCCAGCCGCCCTGAGGCCCTATATGGGGGGATTGGACAGGATTATGAAGCGTTGATCTTGCCCTTGGACGTGGTATAATACCTATGAGGAAGGGTGCCGGAGTGGACGATCGGAGCGGTCTTGAAAACCGTCGAGGGGTCAACCCTCCGTGGGTTCGAATCCCACCCCTTCCGCCATGTTTATTTACGCTGGGTAGGGCTGCTTCCTTCAAGGGGCAGCCCTTGCTTCTCCCCTGGGATTAGGATGATGAGGAGATGGTGGGTGTGGGAACGCTAGTGGCCTATGCAACCAAATACGGGTGTGCGGAAAAGTGCGCCCGGATGCTGCAGGATAGACTAGAGGGAGCAGTCTTGGTTGACCTGGGGAAGGACAGCTCCATCAAGCTGGAGGACTACGATTGCATCGTGATTGGCGGTTCGATTTATGCTGGCAGGCTCCACCCTAAGGTGGCCAGCTTTTGCGACCGCAACCTGGATGTCCTGCTGGAGAAAAAGCTGGGGCTATTCATCTGCTGCGCCCACTTGGCCAAGGTCGAGGAGCAGAAGGCGGCAGCCTTTGATGGCCGTTTGCTGGAGCATGCGGTGGCAGCGGAGCACTTCGGTTATGAGTATAATCTAGAGAAGATGGACTTCTTGGCCAGAACAATTATCCGACTTGTCGCCAAGACAAAGAAAAGCGAATCCCACATTGCCGCGGCTAATATCGAACGATTGGCCAATGCCCTTCGCTGAGACCGGCATCTATTGGCAAAAGTGAAGGTAAGTTGATGGATTGGGCTCTTGTCAAGGCGCCGTCCGCGGCGTCAGCGACACCCGCCCTTGATTTTTGGTTGCAAGGCAGGATATTCGTCCACTCATGTACAAGTTCATAGGGGAGTCAAAACCTAAGCTTTTGTCCCATTGATTGGAAAATGAGCCATCTTGGGGAGGTGAGGCTGCGGTCGGAGTATTGGTGAGGAAGGGTTATGATCTTAACTTTGCTAGGAGGGATTTGCAAGTGAAGAAGCTGACCACCTATTTAGTCGCTGCTTTAGTGGTCGTTATGGCCTGCACCAGCGTCTTTGCCAGCTGGAAGCCCAACCGGGCGATTAACATGATCGTGGGGTGGACTGCAGGGGGCACCTCTGATACTACTGCCCGGGGCCTTGCCATGGAGATGTCCGAGTATCTGGGCGTTCCCATTCAAGTGACGAACGTGGATGGAGCCAACGGCGGCATGGCCGGCCAGCGGGTTGCCGACGCCAAAGCCGATGGCTACACCTTGTTTGGCGGCACCCAGCTCCATGGGACCTGGAAGATTATGGGCCAGGCCAAGTGCAGCTGGGAAGATTTTTATGTGTTTACCGCCGGCATGGGTGGAACCACCATCTATGTGAAAGGCGATTCGCCCTATAAGGACCTAACCGATCTTGTGGAAGCCATCAAGAAATCCGATAAGACCGTGAACTACGGAACCACCAGCCCTGGCGGAAATGGCGCTATCTTTGGCGCTGCCTTTGCCCAGGCCGCCGGCATCGCCGATAAGGTCCGGGAGATTCCCTACAAAGGCGGACGGGACGCCGGTCGTTATCTGCTATCCGGTGAGGTAGAGTTCGTCTCTGTCTCCCTCGGCGATATTTCCGACTGGGCCGAAGCCGGCGAAGTCAGACCCTTGGCTAACCTTTATCACAAGGACTATGTCTGGCGGGGAGTCACCTTCCCATCCATCGTCAACTACTATCCGAAGCTGGCGATCTACGCTGCCATCAACCCCTACTGGGGCTTTTCCGTCCGTCGGGACGTCCCAACGGAAGTCATCGAGAAGCTCTGTGAGGCCTTTGTCTATGCGGTCAAGCAGGAGCGGTTCCAGAAGGCCATCGAGAGCCGGGGCATCATCTTTGCTCCGATGATGGGCACCGCCGCTGACCAGATCGTCGCGAGAGTATCCTCGGCCCGGGGCTGGCCCCAGTATGAGCTGGGCATCACCGAAAACAGCCCGGCCAATTGGGATATCGCCCCCATTACCGAGTGGACTTGGCCTCCCCACGACAGGGCTGCCAATGTCCGACCGTGGCCAGCAAGCGTGGAAGAGATGTATGAGAAGGAGCTGGCCAAGTACAACCAATAGTCGAGATCGAAGTTGCAGACAGGCACGGGACGGCCGTTTGCGGCCGTCCCGCCTTCCCTTTTTACTGTCGGACAAACAATTGGGAGGAGCTGTGAAAGGGGGAATAACCGATGACCATCCAGCCCAGTTCTGACAAGGAACGCGATCATGATGAGTATTATTGGCCAGTAGGAGACTTTGTCGGCGGCATCTTATTTATGGCAATGGCCCTTTTCTTTATTATCGGCGGGCTGCGGATGCCCACGCGGGGTGCCAGCGGCTTCGTTACCGCCGCAGGCTTCACACCCGTACTCCTCGGGATTACAGTCTTCGTGCTCAACTTGACTTTGGTCTACCTGGTCCTCACAACCTATGGGTACCGCTCGATAATAGGCTGGGCAAAAGGCTGCATCCAAGATGAGATCGCCAGACGCTGGTCTATCTTGACGCTGATCGTGGGCGGTTATGTATTCATGGTGGGGCGGGTGAATTTCGTCCTTGCCAACGTGATCTTTTTTGCTGTTGTCTTCACCTATCTGCGCGCGGGCAACTGGTGGCAGATCGTATTCTACACGGTGCTCAGCTCGGTCATAGTCGGAATCATAGTCCCATGGATCTTTGCTATGCCTATGCCCTAGGCAGTCTCGGTATGTGGAATTTGGATGATAGCGGGAGGGACGGTTCATGAATTGGAGTATCCTTACCCAGGAATGGTCATTGTTTCCCCAAATGGCCTGGTCAGTCCTCTCCAACCCGACCACACTCATTGCGCTGGTTGCTGGAGGGCTCCTGGGACTAATTGGGGGAATATTGCCGGGTATCTCTGCGGTAATGGCCATGACCCTCATGCTTGGTCTGGTTTTCCGACTGCCAGTAGATGCCGGCATGGGCCTTTTGGTTGGAATATATACGGCGGCAATCTATGGAGGCAGTGTCACAGCTGTCTTGCTCAATATCCCGGGCACCCCGGCCGCCGCGGCCACGGTGCTTGACGGCCATGCAATGGCTAGAAAAGGGAAGGCCCGGGAGGCCATTGGCATTGCCACCTGGTCTAGCTTCATAGGTGAGCTGGGGGGGGAATTAGGCACCTTCTTGCTCCTTCCTTTTGTCGCCGTTGTAGCTTTGAAGCTCGGTGACTGGGAAGTCTTTTTGGTCTCATTGATCGGTGTTACTCTTGCTGGGGCGCTAGGGGCCAAGAACCCCCTTAAGGGCTGGATCGCCGCCTTTGTCGGCTTTCTGGTGGCCATGATCGGCACCGACCCCATTTGGGGTGTTTTCCGGTACGGGTACACACCGGAGCTTATGCGGGGAATCGAGTTCATTCCTGTGCTGATTGGGCTCTTTGGATTAACCGAAGTCTTTTGGGTGCTCAGGGAGAAGGTCCCTTATCAACTGGTGGATGACCCCGGCCGCATGACGGTGCCGAAGGGTTTGTTCAAGGAGAACTTGGACATCATCATTCGGTCCGTCTTGATCGGCATCGGCGTTGGCATCGTGCCAGGGGTCGGCGAGTCCGTAGCTCCCTGGCTGGCCTATGATGCAGCCAAGCGGGTATCGAAGGAGCCGGAGAAGTTCGGCACAGGCCATGGCCCGGGGATTATCGCTCCTGAGGTTTCGAATAATGCAACATCGGGTGGAGCCCTTATCCCCATGTTTGTCCTTGGACTTCCCGGCAGCGGCCCCACGGCCGTGATGCTTGCCGCCTTGTTCATGTACGGTGTTCGCCCGGGGCCCCTCTTAATCGTTGAGCATCCTGGCTTCATTGGTAAGACAATCTTCCTTTTCTGGATGTCGGCGGTTGTTTTCCGGGTTCTTTCCTGGCTTCTTTCACCGTACTTCATCCGTCTTTTGTCCATCAGGCGAGAAGTCATTCTGCCCATCGCCGTTGCCCTTGGTGTGATCGGTGCTTGGGGTACTGGCTTTACCACCTTCGACGTTGGCGTCATGTTCGTCTTTGGTGTAGTCGGATACCTCATGCGCCTCCGCGGCTATCCGATGGCTCCCATGGTCCTTGGTGTGTTAGTAGGCCCAATAGCCGATTATTCCTTGCGCAGGGCGATATTGACTTACCAGGACAACATATGGGCCATGTTTGCCCGGCCGATTGCAGTAGTCCTTGGGATTTTTTGGGTAGTCATGCTTTACAGCCAGTTCCGGGGCAAGGGGAGAACGTTCTTCCAGCCGCCAAAGCGGGAAAACGTCATGGAAAGCGAGTGACAACTTCCGGTGCTCAATCACATCTGGAATTGGGCGGTGTGTTTGGGTGAAGGAATAAAGCCCCTCTCTCATTAATTAGGGAGGGGCTTTATTGTCACAGAAACTAAAGGAGGTCATGGAAATGCGACCAAATCATGTCAAACACAACTTGCAGGGCGGCAAAGTCAGTGTGGGCACTTGGCTGTCAATCCCCAGCCCGTTTTCCGCGGAGCGCTGTGGGCGGCTTGGATTCGAATGGCTTGTGATCGATATGGAGCATAATCCCATCTCCATCGACATGGCCGCGATGATGATCATGGCGATCAATCAGACCCCCACCGCGCCGATGGTCAGGATACCGTGGAATCATCCGGAGCACATCAAGCGGGTCCTAGATGCCGGAGCCTGGGGGATTGTGGTTCCAATGGTCTGCAGCAAGGAAGAGGCGGAGCAGGCTGTGGAGGCTGCCAAGTATCATCCTCAAGGCTTCCGCAGCAACGGCGGCGGACGTTATGAACTCAGCTTCGATGCAGATCGCGCCGCCTACACCAGCCGCGCCAACGATGAGATATTTGTTGCCGTTCAGATTGAGCACATCGATGCCGTTGAACGAGCAGAAGAGATCCTGAGCGTTCCCGGGGTGGATGCCTGCTTCATCGGACCCAATGATCTGATGACCTCCATGGGCATGTTGGGGAAGATGGATGTGCAAGCCCCCCAGGTGAGAGAAGCCTTCGAGCATGTGGTTCAAGTGTCCAATAAGGTAGGCGTTGCGCCTGGCATCCATGCCCGCAGCGGCGCCGATGTGACTCGAAGGATCAAAGAAGGCTTCCGGTTCATCGCCATGGCCAGCGAGATGGGATTGATGATTGCCGGATTGAATAGGGAAAAGGCGTTGATTGAGCTCTAAGCAAGCATGTAAAGGAGAGTGCTCCGATGGCATCACCGTTGCGGGTGGGTTTCTTAGGCTTAGGGGAGGTTGGGTCCGGTTTTTCCAGGGGCCTCTTGGCCAATGGGATGCCGAAGATCTACGCGTTTGATGTCCGAAGTGATGATCCTGTGGATGGGAAGTTGATCCGGCAAAGGGCGGAAGAGATAGGCGTTGTATTAACCAAGGACAGGGAAGAGCTGGCCCGTTCGGTTGACGTGATCATCGCGACCACAACGTCCGCCGTGGCCGTTGATACCGCCCGGGGAATCATTCCTTTCTTGACCAAGGACAAGCTCTATGCCGATTTTAATTCGGCTTCTCCCAATGCAATTAAGGAGATTGACCGTCTCATCCATCCCACCGGAGCCAGGTTCGTGGATGGTGCGATAATGGCAGCCATTTCCCTGCGGGGTCACAAGGCTCCCATTATTGCCTGTGGAAAGGGAGCCGATGAGCTTAAAGACTTGCTTTCAGCATATGGAATGCAGATCACCCTGGTGGAAGGTGAGCCCGGCACCGCTTCCGCACTGAAGATGCTGCGAAGCGTGTATGCCAAAGGCTTGGAAGCAGTTCTCCTGGAGGCCATGGTGGCAGCCCACCATTATGGCGTCGACGATCTGGTGTTTGCTTCAATCTGCGAATTCATGGACAGGGATCCTTTTGCCGAGCTGGGTAATATGCTGCTGACCACCAACGCCATTCATTCCCTACGCCGAGCCCAGGAGATGGATGGCGTCTTGGAGACCCTTCGGGAGGGGCACATCGACGAGGTCATGACGAAGGCCACCAGGACCAAGCTCCAATGGTCATCGGATCTGGGACTCCGGGAGCATTTCGGTGGACAGATCCCCAAGGACTATCGCCAAGTGCTGGAAGCAATCGCGTCTAAATAGCATCCAGTAAGACTCTCAGGGCCCAGACACTCCTGGGCCCTGTCCCGCTGGAATTGCCGGGCCAGATAGAGCTGGACCAGGTCTAACGGTTGGGCTAAAGCCTTTTCTAAGATGGCAAGAGCATAGATGGGCATCCGGCTGGGCCGACAGCTAATACCCATCGGTCGTTCCCATTGGAACTTGCAGAGCGGTTCGATTTGCTGCGCTGGGCACAGGTGGTAGACAGAGCTGTCAGGAATCGAAGCGAACTCATAATGTGTCGGCACATCAATCGGTCTACCCTGGGGAATCAAGTCCACTTTCTTGACAAACCGGGCGTAGGCGGTGTTCCCTTCCACCGCGACCACCCGGTACAGCTTGTTTTCCCGGGTGATGAGTTCATCTCCCACGCTGACGGGAATGCTGGAGATGTATGCGAGGGGAGTGTCGGTTTCCACGTCAACGATGACATAGTAGGGGAACTCGGGTAGTTGAGGTCGTCGTTCCTTGACTAGAACCAGGGGTTTGATGACCAGAAAGAAAATGACCAAGAGTGCCAGGAAAATGCCGATGATGATCAGAGCGGTGCTTCTCACTGGGCCTTCCCTACTTTAAGTGATAGTCGTACCTAGTATTCCCTGGGGAAGTCTCTCATGCCCATGGGAATTGAACATAAAGGCAAATTGATTGGGCAGGCTAACCTTGAAGGATGGTTGACAAAGAGAGTAGGGGCTGTTATGATATTACTGACTATAGAAGTAATATTGGGGGCGGGGGGATGGAACTTACCCGCAAAGCGGAATATGCTATAGCGGCACTGGCTGATTTGGCCTCCCAGGAAAAGGGTGCTTTCATACTATCCCGGGATATCGCCAAACGACAAAGAATTCCTCCCAACTTCATTCCCCAGATCATCGCCACCTTGAGCCGCAAGGGCTGGGTGGAGGGAGTCCGGGGATCTAGGGGGGGAGTGCGTCTGCGGGTTCCGCCGGAGGAGATAAACATTACCCAGGTCATCGAACTGATGGAAGGTCCGATTGCCCTGAACAAGTGCCTCGTTTCGGAAGGCATCTGCAGCAATGAAAGCAACTGCGTCCTCCGGGGACTTTGGGCCAAGGCCCAGGCCCGGATGCTGGAAGTCCTCGATGGAACAACCATCGCGGATTTGGTCGAGGCGAAAAGATCCCTGGAACAACAGGAAGACTAGCTAGGGAGTTCATGGCGTGGATTGGGAGAATTTGACCATAAGCAAGGGTTTTTCAGGAGTTTGACAGTACCAAGGGCCTATGCTATAATTGCATCTGCTAGTCGATTTGCGGAGGGATACCCAAGTCGGCTGAAGGGGACGGTTTGCTAAACCGTTAGTAGGGTCTAAGCTCTAGCGCGGGTTCGAATCCCGCTCCCTCCGCCATGTACGTTTCCTTAAGACGATATTTCCTTTATGCGCG
>JAAZLZ010000178.1 GCA_012799075.1 Bacillota bacterium | reverse complement strand
CTGGCGAATCTATCTGGGGACTGGCTTTGCCTTTTGAGGAAGGGCGCCATGCCCTTTGGCAGTGCGCCCCTTCGACTTGACGTTGGCTGTCCTTCGTGCTAAGATATCTTTGCAAAGGGCCCCGTAGCTCAGTGGATAGAGCAATGGTTTCCTAAACCATGTGCCGGGTGTTCGAGTCACCCCGGGGCCACCATAACTTCTAAACCATCTTCCAGAGGACCGTCAGGCCACTCTGGTTTTTCTTTCTAACAGCCCAAATCTAAAAGCGGTACTCCAGCTCGCCATAGCCCCACTTCCCGGCTTTTCCAAGCCCCGGCAGCCCTAGATTATCGGTATGGACATATCTGATGCCCACAGTGAAGCTTGTGGCATCGGCCAGGGAGAAAACGATGGAGGGCATGAGGGCAAAGGCTTCTTGATCCAGGTTGTAAAGGGTGCCCATCTTGAACTTGTGCAGCCCCAGGTCCTTCTCCAAGGCCCCCAGCAGATAGTCTTCCCCGTCCCGGTAGTAATACTGGGCGGCCAGGTAAAGGCCGGTGTCCAAGCGATAGTCGCCGCCGACGATGAAGTGAAGAAAGTCCTCCCCAGGCGTGGGCCGGGCCAACTGAGCCTCGGCCCAAAGGCCAAGATCTCCCAGGGCCCCCGCTAGGTCGAATCCGAAGGCCTCCAAGGGCCGAAAGCCCCCCGGATGGGGGAAACGCTCCCAACCGTTGAAATAGCTTAGCGAAAAATCAAAGGATCCCAGGCCAAACCGGGTGATCTTAAAGGCATACTCTCCGTTGGCGAAGGTCTTGTCGGGCGAGGGAACTTTGCTTGGGGGAGTGGTGGGCAGGACCTCTTGGGCCGGCTGGAGATACGGTATGTAGACCCCGGTGATCTTCCAGTCACCCGGCAGGTAATAATCTCCCAGGAGGGCCCAGATAGGCAGCTTATCCCCCATTGGATCCTCGATGTCGATAGGGTTTAAAACATCGGTGGGGTTGATCTGCAGGGCCGTTCCCCAAGCCATTCGCTGTTTGCCGATGCGCAGGTCCAGCCCTCCTTGCCGAAAGTCCACATAAGCCTCATCCAGCCGCCAATCGAGATCGTCCCCTTGGCGAAAGAAAAGGCCAAGATGGGCTCCTTGGTTGGCCATGGTGATGAGCCCCCAGGTGGAATGGGAAAGCTCGTGGGGCGAATCCAGGTCAAGTTCCAGCTTGGTCGTCAATTGGCCGCCATAGCCTTGCACGGGAAGGCTGAAGAGAAGCAAGCAAGCCAGCAGGCAAAAGGCTCTTCTCATTTCCTATCGGCCCCTTTCCAGGTAGCGGGTGGAGAACATCTCTTCGTTGATATCCGGTTCGAAGTCTACCTTCAGCTGCTCCAGGACGGTCTTGCTTCCCTTGACCACATCCTCCATGATCAGCTTTCCCGCCGTCGGACGGCCCTGGACCTGTTGGAAATCCATGGTGGTGAGGACCTTGACCAAGGAGCCATCGGGAGCATAGTACTCAATGCGAAGGGGGAGGAACCGCTCCCGGCAGACTTGCATCTTGAGGTGCTGATAACCCCTGTCTTGGCTGTGGGGGGTCAAGCGGAGCAGATAGGACTCCTGCTCCGTCCTTATGAGCTCGGGGCTGTAGCCGGCGGCAAAACCGGTGCTGCCGAACTCCTCCATATCCTCATAGGAAAGATCGGTCCCCATGAAGCTTCCTTTCTTGGCATGGCCGGCGATGCGCCGCACCCGACCGAGGGCAGGCAGGTACAACCACATGTCATCACCCACCGACAAAAGCCCTGTGCCCGCCACATCCGCTGGGGAGAGAAAGCGGACCAGCATCCTATCCGTCTCCCCCCGGCTGCTCCACATCTGGATTTGGCGGGTGCGCTCTTGCCCTTTGGCGCTGATAAGGGTCATTTGCTGGACGATCTCCCGGCTGCCGCTTTGCATGGTCTCATCCAACCGGGCTAAGATCTCATCTCCCGATGCTGCCGAAGCGCTGCTAGCCAACACCACTAGCAAACCAAGTACAAGCAATCTCTTCATGGAAATACCTCCTAGCAAAGTATAGTGGTTCATCGAACTTGACAAGTGCCAATTCGAACCCGCCTGCACTGGTCAAGGACGCTAGTTCATCCCACCATGCTCCTCTTCGCCCTGGCCATGATGAGGGCGGGGAGCAGGGTCAGGGAAAATAAGGCGGCAAAAAACATGGTGAAGGAGACTAGGCTGCCGAAATACCGGAGGGGCGGAAAGGAAGAAAAGAGGAAGATGAGAAATCCGCCGATGACCGCGGCTGCGTTGCAGATAATGGCTTTACCCCTTTGGCAGATGGCGGCGATGATAGCATCGGCCGGTTCCTTGCCCTTCTTCCGTGCCTCCTGATAGCCGGAATAGACATGGACGGAATAGTCCACCCCCACACCGATCCCGATGCTGGAAATGAGGACGGTGACCATGTCCAAAGCAACCCCCGTCCAACCCATAAAGCCGAAGGTGGCCGCGGTGGACAAGGTGATGAGGAGCGTGCTCAAAAGACTGCCCTCCCAAGAGTTGGTGAGCCAGCGGACCAGGAGAAAAACGGCAATCAGGCTGAGGGTCAGGCTTGAGATTTGCCCGCGGATGATCATCGCGGCCAAAGCATCAAGGAGTTTGACCATGCCGGTGGTGGTGACGTTGCCTCCGTGCTCCTTGGTCAAGGCATCGACCTGGTCGAACAGGCTGGCAAGGCCCTCGGGGGATGTGTCCTTGACCATGGCCTGGATCCGGGCTTGGGAGTAGTCGACGGTGATGAACCTGGTCAAAAAGTCCGGATCGCTCATTTCCAACAGGAGAAGATACTGGGCCGCCAGCTCCCGGCTGGCGGGGATTTCCTTATGGGCCGGGTCCCCGTCATTGAGAGCCATGTTGACTCTTTTTAACACATCGACGATGGAGATGGGCTTGCCGGTCAGTCCCGTCGCCTCTAGCTCATCCTGAAGGGACTCGATGCTCCTTAGCACCTCCGGCTCCAAGATGTCCCCCTCGATGACCAGCTCCAAGCTTTCCGAACCGCTAAAGCTGCTCTTAACCAGTTCATAGGCAATCCTTGGCTGGGTGTCATGGTCAAAGAAGTTGAACAGATTGCTGTTAGTGGTCAGGAGGGGAACCCCCAAGGTGAAGATCCCGGCAGCCAGGAGCATGACGATGATCACCCTTCCTGGGGCTGCAACGGTCAGCTGAGCCATCCTCAGCAGGATGTTCCGGAACACTCCCGATTCCCGGGAGGCATCTCTGTTGGGGACCTTGACGTAAAGGAGGACCGCCGGGATGAAAATGAGGGAAATGCCCAGGGCGATGAGGATGCCAAAGCCGGTGAAAAAGCCAAACTCCCGCATTTGGACGATGGTGCTGGTGGAGTTGGACAAAAAGCCTGCGATGGTCGTCGTGCCAGCCATCAACACAGCTGTACCCACCGAGACAAGGGTATTCTCGATGGCTTTGCCCGGATCCTCTCGACTTGCTTCATCGTAGAAGCGGCTCAGGATATGGATTCCGTAGGCATTGCCCAAGGTAATGAGGATGACGGGCATGACTGAGTTTAGGGGCGTCATTTGGCGGCCGCTTAGGCCCATGGACCCCATTGTCCAGATGGTGCTGATGATGACGGTTAAGAAGGGCAGGAGCACTCCCCAGAGGTTGTGGAAGTAAAGGTAAAGGACCAGGGCGATAAGGAGGACAACTAAGGGAATGAGCCTGATGAGGTCCTCTTTCATCGACTTAGCCAACAGGGAATTGAGCACCGGGGTGCCCGTGGCATAGACCCTTTCTTCGTTAATCGCGCCAAGCACCCCATCGGCCACTTCCACCGCGTTCGCTTGGGGGTCGAGTTCCAGGGCCAGAAGGCTCAGTTTGCCATCCCCCGATACAACCGAACCGGCATAGAAATCGTCTTGGAGGACCCGGCTGCGAAAGCGGGCGGCCTCCTCTTCATCCCGGGGCAGCTCCTCCAGGAGAGAGCTCAGCTCGATCCCCCAGGCCGTGCCCTTGACTTCCTCCACATTCGTAAGGCTGCGGACCCGGTCCACCCCGGGGATGGACTCAAACCTTTCCGTCAAGGATTGGATTAGCTCTAGGGATTCCTTTTGAAACACATCCTCCCCTTCGGTGGCCACCATTATGTATTCCGTGCCGCCGAAGGTGTCGGCGATCTCATCGTAAGCTTTGACTTCAGGGTGGTCCCCGGGAAAGAAGTCTCGTACGTCCGTCGTCATAGTCACCTTGCGGGCATTTAACGCGAAGAAGATGGTGAGGGAAAGGATGATGATGAGGATTGCTAAGGGGCGGCGTTGGATGAATCGACTTAAGGCAAGCACTAGTGCACCTCCTATGAGTGAGGTCTCACTCATTAATGTTCATTGATGACTATTCCAGGAGGCTCCGGCTGAAGAAGAGAAACAGCTCCTGGGCCGCTTCCTGGGTGATTAGATCCAAGGGTCGATTTGTTTTCTCCCAAGCCATGATCGATTGCCGAACGGCGGCTTCCAATGCACCGAACATGATGGCTCCGGTCAAGGCGGCATTGGACTGCCTGAATTGTCCTTTTCGCATCCCTTCCTCCACGAGGGAGGTCAAGTAGCCTGTCATGGTGTCCATGTACTCGCGGATCGCGGGCAGATTGATCAGATTGCTCCGCTCCCGGAGGAGGATCCTCCCGGTGGCGGGATCTTGGGCGATGATCCCAAAGTGCCACTGCAAAAAGAGCTCCAACTTCTCCAGCACCGGCAGATCTTCGGGAAGGCTGCTTAAATAGTCGATGCGTCTGCCCAACTCCACTTGAAAGATATGCTCTAAGATCGCCTCCTTGTTCCGGAAATAGTTGTAGATGGTGCCTACGGACACCTCGGCCCTGGCGGCGATGGCGTCTGTTGTTGCCGCGTGGAACCCGCTGTCGACGATTACCTCGATCGCGGCTTGACGAATGATGTCCTTCTTGTTGGCTGCCACGGATTCAACCTCCTGACTGAGGTCTCACTCAATTGGAGTGTAGCAGTCTTTCATCGGCCTGTCAAGGGCAGGAATAACAGGCAAATTTTCTTCTATCCCGGCAAATGCCAGGGCTCCGTTCCTAGGCGCCCATACCCATGGGAGATATTGGCGGGTCCGGCAATTTCCCTTGTCTTGACAAAAGATGCCCCCCACAGATATACTTCGGATAAAGGTGGTAAGGTGTGAAAAAGTAGATGTGTCTGCTATACTTAGGGTTTATCCGGGAGGTGGCCGTGTGTGCAACGATCATGAACATGATGAGGCCGAACTCGTAAGTCACGGGGGAGGCCGGGTGGAACGATTTCTGGAGCCTTGTCTTTTGCTCTTGCTCATCGAGAAACCGGCCCATGGCTATGATATGCTGGACCGACTAGGCCGCTTTGGCTTCGAGAGTGAAAACCAAGACCCCGGGTCGATCTACCGTACCCTGCGGCGATTAGAGGAGGACGGCATGGTCGAATCGGAATGGGATACTGATGGTGCGGGCCCGGCCAAGCGTCTATACAGGGTAACCCGGGAAGGGAAAGATCTGTTGGAGGCTTGGTCCATTGTTATTCGCGGCACCGTTGAGAGGCTGCGCGGGTTCCTTTCCGAGTACGAGGCCTTAAAAAAATGAATGGGGGGTGCTGGTAGTGTGCTGCTGCCATGATAAGAAGCGGGATTGTGAACCTGTTGAAGACTGCGATCTTGAGGAGTGCTGCCCGGAGGATGCTGGGGAGTGTAACGAGGACGAAGGCTGCTGTTGTTCGGAAAAGTAAAGTGTCTGTCCCGGCCTGGACCTAATCAGGCCGGTCTTTGATCTCTTCACCGACTATCCGTACTTCCGGCTCCAGCAAGATCCCAAATTGGGTCAAGACCGCCTCTTGGATCGCTTCGATCAAGCGGATCACATCCCTGGCGGTGGCGTTCCCCAGGTTGATGATGAAGCCTGCATGGAGGGGCGAAACTTGAGCATCCCCGATGCGGAATCCCTTCAAGCCCGCCTTCTCAATCAGCGCCCCCGCGTAATGGCCGGGGGGCCGCTTGAAGGTGCTCCCGGCGCTTGGGTACTGGAGGGGCTGTTTTGCTTTCCGCAGGGAAAGAAGATGATTCATCCGCTCCCGGATTTTGGCCGGGTCGTCTTTTTCCAGGTGGAGAGTCACCTCCAACAGAACGGCCTCTTCAGTGATGACCCGGGACTTGCGATAGGCAAAGCCTAATTCCTCGGCGGACCAGACCTCAATGGCATTGTCTTGTTTCAGGACCG
>JAAZLZ010000177.1 GCA_012799075.1 Bacillota bacterium | reverse complement strand
TCAGCTTAGCTTGCCTTTGAAAGAGGAACCTTTTCCTGAGCTTGAATGGTCCTACTGGCCAACGGCGACGCTCCATATCAAAGCAGCAGCCATCCAAGTACCCTACGAGAGATATGGTCTTGCTATCGAAAAGGGGCTGATGAAAGAGGACTTGCGTGTTGCTGGGGAGATTAGCAGCACTCAAGGCTCAAGTCCCGTGGTTGCCCTGGGATTGATGGAGACGGTTCAAGCTGCCCCCGGGTTGACCTTGTCGGCCGGCTGGCTGCCCTTAGTATATGATACGAATGACAATGAGCTGAAGAAAGCCAACTGGTGGGCTCAAGGGGAGCTCCGCGAGGATAAGATATTGCTAAGTCTTTGCTACCAACAGGAGACTGAAAGATACTTGGAATCCCTTGTTGGTTTGCGGCTGACTGATGCTCAGCTCATCTACGTTGCTTATCGAACTGATCTTGATGGCGGGGGGACCTTTCTCGTGGGCTGGAGGTGGGAGGAGCGGAAATGGTGATAATGGGAAGAACACCTAGGATTCTTTTTGTGAACCTATGGGTCCTTATCCTTTGCATTATTATCCTTCAGCCAGACTTGGCCTTGGCCCGGGCCAAGCCTGGTTTTCTTATTCCTCCTTTATGCCGCGTTCTTGCCTGTACTGGGGAGGTGGTTTTTACCGAGCAGGATATCGTGGCGGGACGGCATGAACAGGATAGCATTGTTGTGGAAAAGGCGGCAGCGATTACGATCTCGATTGTGAGCAATAGTCCGTATACAATATGGTTGACTACCTTATCGGGGACTTTGCATGGTCCCCAAGGAGAGCTTCCCATCGGCAGGCTCGAATGGCGATGCCCCCAGGGCGAATGGGTTCCCGTTGGAAACCGTCCCAGGTCCCTTAGGGGGTTTCCTCCAGGTTCCCGGAGCACTGTGTTGGACTTAAGGCTAAAGGTTTACTATACCGATCCTCCCGGCACCTATGAACTAGAGACGGTTTTGATGCCGGACCTTCTTTGGCAGTAGAGGCTATCAGGCATGGGCCTTTGTTCCCATGCCTTTTCTATTGCTAAGTCCCTGTCATGACATTCCTGAAACGGTCCTGGGATCTTCCCGGAATTGCCATTTGATACTCTATAAGTAAAGCACCAGTAGTAATCTTGGCGCTTCTAGAGGTGAAAAAGCGATGTCTTTCGAGGAGCCGACAGAAACCAAGAACGCTACATTCCTAGTCAAGGTATTCTACCGGCAGAATACCACTTGGCAGGGAGAAGTATCTTGGCTTGAAGGCCAAGGCACCAGGCACTTCCGTAGCCTGTTAGAACTCCTACTGTTCATGGATGCTGCGATCGAATGCTCGGCAATCAAGGGATCGGGGTGCTTGGCTCCGGATGAGCCGATCTAGCAGGCAACGACGGACTGACAGAGCTGGGATAAAGGGAGAGCTCGAGTATTAGCGCGTCATTAAGGGAATTGTTCTGTTACCCCGGCGGCACTAATGGGTTTGTATTTCCGGTTCGTCTTCTCACGCAACTCCGCTCCTCTAATACCTGAATACCCTCTCGTCCTATTTCGCAAAGGATGCGCCCGGCACTCAATCGGGCGGCCCCGGCTTTTCCGCCAACCCATTACCGATTATCACGAATAGCCCCCCGCTTCGTCAATGCTGTTCATGCCGCGAAGCCGTATCGGCAGTTGCCACCAGAAGAGCATTTTTCGCCTGTGGGGATTCTAGTCGTCCTTGCAGGTGCGTTTTTGATGCTTACCCATGGCATGTTTTGGAGATAACGGCATATATTTCAACTAAGGTTGTCCCTTGACTGGTGGGTGAAGGACCGATTCGGACAGGGAGACTGTGGTAGGGACGTTAGTCCCCGATGGGGCAAGGACGATAAAGGAGGAGACCACGGATGTCTAAGCGGAAACCCAAGATTGTAGTGTCAGCAATACTGCTGACAGTAAGTATCGTGATGGGCCTTAGCATTTCGTCATCTGCTTATTCGGTTATGACCTATCGGTTCAAGAGCCCGGAGGACAGGCAGATCGATTGGCAAATTGCCCAGCTGCTTGAGTATGGATCGCCGCAGCACAACAATTACTACTATGGGGACATTATCAACGGACAAAAGCTTGGCGAAGGTTCTAGCGGCTCGATGACAACGGTATCCATCATTGCTAATGGTGATGCCATGGAGCTTCATAATTCCGTCTACAATTACGGCTACGGCTGGATCGGATATTAGCCATCCCTACCATGAGGGGGTCAGGAGGATGTCGAGACAAAGAAAGATCATGTTTCTTGCCGTACTAACAGCTTTGGTGTTTGCGGCTTCGGCTGTAGCCTCTGAAGGTTCAGCTGAGTTCCCGGTCTACAACATAACGGTAATGACCAGCTACTTGAGAGATCTTCCCCAACCAAAAGATAAGATCCCAGTTGCTGTCTACCAGGTTGCGGACAAGACCGGTCAACGCCTGGAGATGGGGGACTACTCATCCATGAGTACGGCAGTCTCCCAAGGGGCTACCGAAATGCTGATTCAAGCCCTAATCAACGCTGGTCAATTTAAGGTGGCCGACCGTTCGATTCTACAGTGGGTAATTACCGAGCAGGACTTGCGGGGCCAGGGAAGACTCGCGGCTGATGAACAGGAACCCCAGACCAATCAGCTGATGGGTTCTCGTTACATCATCACAGGCGCTGTAACGGAATATGGGTTGGCCAGGACTGGCGGAACCAAGCTGAAGATTGAAGGCAAAGGGGGCAGTGCCCAAGGGGCCGTTGCCTACGCCGCGATCGATCTACGCGTCATCGATTCAACAACCAACGAAGTAGCTTACGCCATTTCCCTCAGGGATGACATAAAAGGCGTGAATATCGGGGGAGACATCTTTTCCTTTTTGGGGAAGAACCTGCTTGTTGACTTTGAAGCTGGAACCAGTTGGCAGGAACCAATCAGCCTAGTTGTCAGGCGACTCATCGAGGCCGGAGTTTACGACATGTCGGTGAACTTTTTTGCCTCCCAAACGGGGATTGAAAGTGACTTAGACTCGGTCCAAGTCGATGCATTTAACAGGTCTTTAGCCGAGGGGAAAACGGCCATCGACTGGGAAACAGACT
>JAAZLZ010000176.1 GCA_012799075.1 Bacillota bacterium | reverse complement strand
GATGTTGACGCCCTCGATCGGGTGATTATCGCCGGGGGCTTTGGCCAGTATCTGAACGTGGAAGATGCCATCAAGATCGGCCTGCTCCCCGATATTCCCCGGAGCAAGTATGAATTCCTAGGGAACACATCCTTGAAAGGAGCCCGGGCGGTCTTGCTTTCCCGGGAGGCTTTGGCGGGAGTCGATCAGTTGGCCGCCTCCTTGACCTACATGGAGCTCTCCTCGGGGAATACCTTCATGGATGAGTTCATCTCTGCTTGTTTCTTGCCCCATACGGACTTGAGCTTGTTTCCATCTGTAATCGGAAAGGAAGTGTTGGCCCGTTGAAGACTTTGCGACTGGCGGTAGCGGGAAAGGGAGGTACGGGCAAGACAACCTTTGCCACCTTCATGGTTCGTTACTTGCTTGATGAGGGCAAAACCCCTGTTTTGGCCGTCGATGCCGATCCCAACTCTAACCTTAGTGAAGCCTTGGGGCTGCCCGTTGAACAGACGATTTCCCAGGTGATGGAAATGACCAAGGAGGGCGATCTGCCTGCGGGGATGAGCAAAGCCGACTTCATCCGGTATCGGGTGGCGGCATCCTTAGTTGAGGGACGGGATGTCGACCTATTGGTGATGGGCAACCCCGAGGGACCGGGCTGCTATTGCTTCCCCAACGATATCTTGAAGGGCGTCTTGGGACAGGTGGTGGCCAATTATCCCGTGGTGGTCATGGACAACGAGGCGGGCCTTGAACACCTATCCCGCCGCATTGCCCAAGATATCGATGTGCTTTTCATCATGAGCGATGCTTCGGCCCGGGGGATCCGCTCTGCGGGGCGGGCCAAGCACATCATTGACAGCCTGGCCACCGAAGTGGGACGGACCTACCTGGTTGTGACCAGGGTGCCCAATCGGGCGGCTCTGACGGCGCTGGAACCGGAAATTGAGCGGACCGGGCTTGAGCTCATCGGCTGGATTCCCCAGGATGAGGTGATTACCCGGTATGATGTGAAGGGCAAACCCCTCCTTGAGGTTCCCTCTGACAGTGCCGCTTGGACCGCGGCCGTAGAAATTTTGCAGAAATCGAACATTTGAGGAGAGATGGCAATGGCTGTAGAGATAGTCAAGGATCGCTACGGAAGCAAAGTGGGAACATTGACAATCGGCAAGGGCCCCGCCGAAGGGGGGACGCGGACCAGCGTAATCACCGTTGGCGGTGAGGGCACGCTGCCTGCCTATCATTTTGAAGGGGAGCTGCCCCACAGGCCGGTGATCGCCATGGAAATCACCGATGTGGCTCCCGAATGGAACCCGGTGCTGCTGGAGGCCTTGGGGGATGTGGGCTCGACGACGGCTTGGGCCAAAAGATGCGTCGATGAGTTTGGCGCCGATATGCTGTACCTCAGCCTGATTGGGGCCAATCCCGAAGGAGCCGACCGCTCCACCGACAGCTGCGTCCAGACGGTGAAGGAAGTCCTGGCGGAAGTTGGCGTACCCATGGCCATTGTCGGCTGTGGCAATGAAGAAAAGGATAATGAATTGATGCAGGCCGTAGCCGAGGCTACCGCGGGGGAAAACTTGCTCCTTGGGGTTGCGGAACAGGAAAACTACAAAACGTTGACCGCCGCGTGCATCGTCCACGGCCATTCCCTCATCGCCAAATCGCCAATCGACATCAACATGTGCAAACAGCTAAACATCCTGATTACGGAAATGAACCTGCCTCCCGAGCGCATCTGCATTGACCCGACCACCGCGGCTTTAGGATATGGGTTGGAGTACAGCTATTCCATCATCGAACGGGCCCGGCTGGGCGCCCTCCAGGGGGATAAGATGCTGTCGATGCCCGTCATCGCGACGGTGGGTTATGAGGCCTGGCGGGCCAAGGAGGCCAACGCCTCCGAAGGGGAGTTTCCTGGTTGGGGTCCCCAGGAGGGGCGAAGCGTTCTTTGGGAATCTGCGACTGCGGCGGCCCTCCTGCAGGCTGGCGCCCACATCCTGGTGATGAGGCACCCTGAGGCGGTGAAGCTAGTAAGAAACCATATTGACCAGTTGATGGTCTCCAACGAGTATTAAGGAGGCGGGAAAATGATTAAGATCGGTGAACGCATCAATGGCATGTTCCAGGACATAGGCGCGGCTATTCAGTCGAGGGACGCCAAGGTTGTTCAAGATTGGGCCGTTAAACAGGCCGAGGCTGGCGCCGATTACCTGGATGTAAACACAGGGCCGGCAGCCGCGGATCGGGTTCTGGCCATGGAATGGCTGGTTGAAGTAATCCAGGATGTGACCGATGTTCCCCTTTGCCTCGACTGTACGAACTATGATGCCATTGAAGCTGGGCTCAAGCTCTGTAAAAAGCCCGCCATCATCAACTCCACACCAGCGGAAATGCCGAAGATGGAGCGGGTATTTGGCATGGCCAACGATCACGGGGCAATGGTCATCGGCCTGGCAATGAATGAGCAGGGGATCCCCAAGGATGTGGACAGCCGTACGGCCTTGGCCATGGAGCTGGTTGCTTATGCTGATTCCGTGGGATTTCCCATGGAAGATCTGCTAATCGACCCCCTTATCCTGCCGGTGAATGTGGCCCAAGACCACGGACCTGAGGTGCTGGAGACTATCCGGCAAGTGAAACTCCTCTCCAGCCCGCCGCCAAAGACCAATTTGGGGCTGAGCAACGTCTCCCAGAAGACTAAGCACCGCTCCCTGATCGATCGCACTTATCTGGTCATGGCCCTTGCCTGCGGCCTTGATGCGGCCATTATCAACGTTATGGACAAAGACCTGATGGACGCCGTTGCCACCTCCCGGATCTTGTTGAATCAGGATATCTACGCCGATTCCTACCTGAAGGCATAAGCGTCGGAGTAACCAGGCCTTGGGCAGCACGCCCAAGGCCTGGTTGCATGTGTGCCCAGCATGTCTGCTGAGCCGGTGGGTTGAAAGAAACCCTGTCGCCTAACTAGTGGGAAGACAAACCGTAGGCAAGGGCGTTACTGGTAACAGTGGGGTCCGAAGGAAGCCGAAGGTGGAACATGGAACGTAGCGCAAGCGAACCGAGGTTGGCCTGTTAGGAGGGTAACCCCGCATGACACGGGAAAGCCCAACAGCTAGATAGCCTAAGGGGTTAGAACGGACGGATTCATGTTCAGGCAGGCAGACTTACCTGGGGAAGCCCTATACCATCCAAGTTGACTTGGTAAGCTCAAACGAGCCGAGAGGCAAGGGAGAGAAGATGTGGTGTAGGGTGACAGATGAACCCGTAGTAGTTGCGAACCCTCAGCCAAAGAAGGCTGGTAACAGACCGGAGGATAAAACTGGGGGGACAGCGCCCATAGTGGCACTGAGCTGCCAGAGCCAAAAGCACTGGCGGTTGCGAAGGGGTGAAAGCAAACTGAAGTGTACGACCGCGTAACAAACAAGCATGAGAGAAGATAACCGCGGCTGGAATGCCAAGGGGAACGAGATAGCTGGGGGCGGCGAGCCACCTGGGATCTGCGTCCGCTCAGCAGAATACCGTGGAAGAGTGTGGTAGATTGCCATAGAGCTAGAGACGCCACATGAACCATGGGAAGAAACTGTAATCATGCAAGGGAGAAACGTAGGGAGTACAGCGAGATGAAGGAGCCAAGATGAAGTACTATAGCCTGATGGACAAGGTATACAGTAGGAATAATCTCGAGCAATCCTACTTAGCCGTACGAGCGAACAGAGGTGCTCCCGGAATAGACGGGCAGACCGTGGACGCCTATGGTGAGAACCTAAAAGCAGAGCTCGATACACTTCAGCTTGAGCTCAAGACCGGTACGTACAAACCGAAGCCGGCGCAGGGTGGAGATACCCAAGCCAGATGGAAGTAAACGGCCACTGGGTGTACCCACCGTCAGGGATAGGGTGGTACAGCAAGCGTTGCTGAACGTGATGCAACCTATCTTTGACCCAGAATTTCATCCATCAAGTTATGGATACAGACCGGGACGCTCCTGTCAGCAGGCAGTGGCCAAAGCAGAGAGGTTCATGAACCAGTATGGTTTGAAATACGTAGTAGACATGGACCTGTCTAAATGCTTTGACCGCCTGGATCATGACCTAATACTACAAGGGATTAACCGCAAGATAAGTGACGGATCAGTACTCGGGCTTATCCGGCAATTCCTTGAAGCAGGAGTCATGAAAGACGGGGTGTACGAGGACACAGAGATCGGCAGTCCGCAGGGCGGGGTAATCTCGCCACTAATTGCGAACATCTATCTGGATCACTTTGACCAAGCAATGAAGTCGAAGGGTATCCGCATAGTACGCTACGCCGACGACAGTGCGCCACGAAGGCGAAGGGCTGTGAAAGGCCCGAAAGCCATGCTTAACCGACAGATGAGGGAGGGCCCCTCGGAGCCGCCATACAGGTGGAGGCTTCAAACCACCGTAAGCTGCTTTGGTCAAAAGCCAAGGTAGTGAGCGTTACGGAAAAGGCGAAGCAAGACTTCGTCAGGTACGTGCCAATGGAGACGAACAACCGTGAACCGCTGATAAAGTGTCGAAAGCGTAGGGACGCCATCAAAACCGGGAGGTGGTCGTTAGCCCGGGATTAGTCTGGAGGAAACCTGTTTACCGTCCAGGTGGTGGCCGGCATGAAGGCGGCGTGAACGTGGCACAGGCTGCGGTTAGGAACGTGGGAACCTGCTCGCCGATGCCAAGGGAAAACTCCAAGCGGAGGACCCGCAAGGACGAAAGTACCAATGCGGAGGGCAGGGGCGGAACAGCCCGTAGTAGTAATGAAGCTCCGTAATTGGAGCAGAGCGAAGGGGCTGTGTTATCCTGTTTTGAACAATGGTCAACCGTAAGGGAGGAGCCAATGGACAAAACAAAGCCGTACGAAATCTCCAAGCATGTAGTGCTGGAGGCGTTCCAACGAGTGAAAGCGAACAAGGGAGCGGCGGGAATAGACGATGAAAGCCTGGAGGCATTCGAGGCGAACCTGAAGAACAATCTTTACAAGATTTGGAACCGAATGTCTTCTGGTAGCTATTTCCCCCCACCGGTGAAAGCGGTGGAAATCCCCAAAAAGAACGGGGGGAAGCGCATTCTCGGAGTGCCCACCGTGGCAGATCGAGTAGCGCAGATGGTCGTCAAGATCTATTTTGAACCGACCGTGGAACCCTACTTCCACCCGGACTCCTACGGCTACCGGCCGAGAAAGTCGGCCGTCGACGCCCTTACCGTAACCCGGCAGCGCTGCTGGAAGTACGACTGGGTGCTGGAGTTCGATATCAAGGGCCTGTTTGACAACATTGACCACGAACTGTTGATGAAGGCGGTCCGTAAACACACCGACAACTCCTGGGTAATCCTCTACATTCAGAGGTGGCTTCAGGCACCGTTTCACATGCCCGATGGTACGGCCAAGGAGAGGACCAAAGGCACCCCGCAAGGAGGCGTCATCAGTCCAGTTCTAGCCAACCTGTTTCTTCACTACGCGTTCGACGTGTGGATGTCCCGGGATCACCAGGATAAGCCGTTCGAGCGTTATGCCGACGATGCGGTGGTACACTGTCGCAGCAAGGAGGAAGCGGAAAGACTATACGAAAGCTTGAAGAAACGGTTAGCGGAATGCGGCTTGGAACTTCATCCGGACAAGACGCGTATCGTCTATTGCAAAGATGATGACCGGAGAGAGAGCTACCCAGAGATAAGTTTCGATTTTCTGGGTTACACCTTCCGGCCACGGCGGTCCAAGAACAAGTACGGCAAATACTTCATCAACTTCACACCGGCGGTCAGTAACAAGGCGAAGAAAGCCATGCGACAGACGGTACACGATTGGCGCATGCATCTGAAGCCAGACAAAACCCTTGAAGACCTGTCCCGGATGTTCAATCCGGTAATCAGAGGGTGGCTCAATTACTATGGGCGCTTTTACAAGTCGGAACTTTACTCGGTATTCGTGCACATAAACCAAGCCTTGGTCCGATGGGTGCGGCGAACTTACAAGAAATGCAAGCGGCACCACCGTCGGGCGACTTATTGGCTTGGGAGTATTGCCAGACGCGACTCTAAACTATTCGTCCACTGGCAAGTGGGGGTTCGTCCAGCGGCTGGATGATGGGAGCCGGATGAGCTGAGAGGTTCAAGTCCGGTTCTGAGAGGGCCTCGGGGTGCAATTCCCCGGGGCTACTCACCTACTGGTCTTTGCTCGGTCTCCACGCCAAGCGGAGAAGTACGAGAAGATAGCCTTTGAGTTGCTAGAAAATGAGCTTAAGCTCGTCGTCAACAGGAAAAAGACGCAGGTGACCAGTGTTTACGAAGGTGTTCCGTACCTGGGATTTGTAATCTACCGCAGACATGTGGGCATCAATCCCCAAAAGATCAAAGCCTTCAAAGACACTATCCGTAAGCTCACACCTAGAAACCATGGAATGAACGTTGAAGCCATGGTCAAAAGGCTAAATCCCGTCCTAAGAGGCTGGATCAACTACTTCCGTGCAGCTAATTGTAAGAAAGTAGTCCAAGACCTTATGGGGTGGATACGTAGGCGGCTGAGGATGAAAAAGATGAGAGAGTGGAAAGGCTGGAAAGCCCTCCACCAAGAACTGCGTAGACGGGGATACCGAGGGGAGTTCCAGAAGATCTCCATGCAAAGATGGAGAGACTCGGCGAGCCCTCTTCTATCGGCATTGCCAAACATCTGGTTTGACGACATCGGTCTAGTAGACCTCGCAGGATACGAGGTTGGCATTTTGCATCGTTATTATCCAAACGCTGAAGTTTGCTAGGAGCCGTGTACGAGGTCCGTACGCACGGTTCTGTGAGAGGGACAGCGCTAGACATGATCATCTAGTGCTGCCCTACTCGGTTTACAGCCCCTGGTTTAGAGAAGGATTTCCAGCCTCGAAGAAGAAATCTTGACCCGACGTTTCATAAGGAGGTGGAACCGGTGGCCATCCAGTGGACAAGTGACCTGGCGACAGGGATAACTACCATTGATGACCAGCACAAGGAGCTCTTTGCTCGGGTGAATAAGCTGCTAGCTGCTTGCAGCCAGGGCCGGGGCAAGGAAGAAGTAGGGAACATCATAGGGTTCCTGGAGGAATACGTTGTCACCCACTTCGCCGATGAAGAAAAGCTCCAGCAAGAATCGGGCTACCCGGAGTTTGCTGCCCACAAGAGACTCCATGACGCCTTCAAAAGTGATCTAGCCAAGCTCAAGGATGAATTCGAAGCCGAGGGGCCCACTTTGCGCTTTGTGGTGTTGACGAACCGGGTGGTGGTGGATTGGCTGATGAAGCATATCGCTCAGGTGGATAAGGCCTTTGGAAACTACTTGCGGAAGGCCTAAGGAATGTTCCAGGAGGGATAGTGATTGATTCGTCGGCAGCAGGTATCCCTGTTCGATATGCTCATGGGTCTGTCGAGGGCGGTGGATCTGATCAGCAACGAGATGGTGAATCACCACGTTCAGGTCGGCTACATCGCCCTTTGCATAGGATTGGAGATGGGCCTCTCGCCCGAAGAGCAAGACATGTTGTTTCTGGCAGGGGCGCTCCACGATATCGGCGCCCTATCCCTGCAGGAAAGGCTCGATGCCCTGGACTTTGAAACCCAGGACCATCTACATGGAGAGCGGGGTTATCGTTTCCTGCGGAAATTTTCTCCCCTGGCTCCGGCAGCTGAACTCATCCGCTGCCACCATACGCCTTGGCGAACGGTCCAAGAAGGGGCGGATGTACCCCTTGGCAGCTGTATCTTGCATCTGGCCGATCGGATTGCCGTCTTGATCGATGATGACGAAGAGATCCTTCAACAGGTACCGGGGATCATCGCCAGGATCACCGCCGAATCCGGGGAGATGTTCATGCCGGAGTTGGTGGAAGTATTCCAACGGGTGGCTAGGCGGCAGCATTTCTGGCTGTATACAGTCTCCAACTCCTTGTATTGGAGCTTAGGCAAGCGGCTTGGGCCCTTGACCATGGAGCTCGATATGGAAGGACTAATCGGCATATCCCAGCTTTTCAGCCGGATTATCGACTTCCGCAGCCAATTCACCGCGACCCACAGCCAGGGGGTGGCGGCTAGTGCCAAGGCATTGGGGATGCTCATGGGCTTTTCCGCCCGGGAGTGCCAATTGATCCGAGTGGCCGGGCACTTGCACGATCTGGGCAAGCTCGCGGTGCCCGCGGAGATCCTGGAAAAGCCCGGGAAGCTGACGGCTGCCGAGTACAACTTGGTCAAGGGCCACTCCTTTTACACCTACCATATTCTTGAAGCCATCGACGAGTTGGAGACCATCAGGTTGTGGGCTGCCTTCCACCATGAACGCCTCGATGGCAACGGTTATCCCTTCCAGGTAAACGGCGATCAGCTGCCATTGGGCGCCCGGATTGTAGCGGTGGCCGATGTGTTCACCGCGATTACGGAAGATCGTCCCTACCGTGTGGGCATGGAGCTGGATGAAGCCCTATGGCTGTTACGGAAAATGGCGAGGGAAGGCGCCCTCGATGGGGGCGTGGTGGCCGCCCTAGATGACAATTTCAGCCAGGTCAATTCGATGCGCCTTAAGGCCCAGGAGGATGCCCAGCGGGAGTATATGGAATTCCAGGGATAGGATGGGTTGACAGCGGCGGTGGGGACTTCTTACCGCGGTGGGGGAATGTTCGTGGACTTTGAACTTGTCTGGGGGATGTGGTAAGGTAAGGGAACGGTGCTCTTTCGACCCTTGGGCCCAGGAATCGTTCTCGTTTGAAGAGGGGTGTTTCTCTTGCGGGTCGTTGTGATTGGAGCCGGGGAAGTTGGCTTTTACATCGCCCAGCGACTGTCCGAAGAGGGACAAGATGTGGTGGTGATCGACCGCAATGAGAGGGCCCTGCAGAGGGTGGCGGAAGCTTTAGATGTGATGACCCTCCTCGGCAATGGCGGGAGTGCTCGCGTCTTGGAGCAGGTCGGCATAAAACAAGCCACCATGCTGATCGCCGTCACCCAAACCGACGAGGCCAACGTGATTGCCTGCATGCTGGCCAAGAAGTTCGGCGTGGCCAAGACGGTGGCCCGGGTGCGGGGCGATGATTTTGGCGATCGGGACAATCTCCTTTCGAATGAAGAGCTGGGGATCGATTTGACGATCAACCCCGAGCGGGTAGTTGCCAGGGAGATCATCAAGCTGCTCAAGACCCCTGCCGCCACGGAAGTCGACTACTTTGCCAACAACAAGGTGGAAATGCTGGGCTTTCGCGTCCATCAAGAGGCAGAGATCGCCGGCAAAAAGGTGCGGGAACTACCCTTGTCCCGGGACTGCTTGATCGTTGCTATTGCTCGTAACGGCGATGTGATCATCCCCCGGGGAGATGACGAGATAATTGCCCACGATACCATTTTTGTCTTGGGGAAAGCGGGGAGCCTAGCCGGCATCGGCTGGTGGGTCGGCCAAAAAAAAGAGCATATCCGCAGTGTAGCCATCGTTGGGGGCGGCCGGATTAGTCTCCAGGTGGCCGAGATGCTTCAGGACTACGCGAAGTTCGGGATCCACGCCACCCTCATCGAAGAGGACGAACGGCGCTGCCATGAGGTGGCCGAGGCACTAGGCAATGTCCTAGTCATCCATGGCAACGGAACAGACCTAGGTCTCCTCAAGCAGGAGGGGATCGGATCCATGGATGCCTTCATCGCGGCGACAAGGAACGATGAGGTCAACATCTTGGCGGGGGTGTTGGGCAAGCATCTTGGGGTTAAGAAGAGCATCGTCAAGGTGAGCCGCCCCGACTACGGTCCGGTGGTGGAGGCCCTGGGCATCGATGCGGCGATCCACCCCCGTTTGCTGACGGCCAACACTATCTTGAAGCTTGTCCGCAAGGGGAACGTGGTCTCAACGGCAATCCTGAAGGAAGGCAAAGCCGAGGTCATTGAGTTTAAGGCCATTCCCCAATCACCGATTGTCAACCGTAGGCTGGAAGATGTATCTTTCCCCCGGGGGACTATCGTGGGCGCAATTGTGCGGGGGAATAGGATCATTATCCCTCGAGGTCAGGATGCAATCCTACCCGGGGATCGAGCCATCGTCTTTACCTTGCCCGATGCGGTTGCCAGTGTCGAGAGACAGTTCGCTGCAGCCCGTTAGGAGGGCTTTCGATGAATATGCAGGCGGTGAGCAACCTATTGGGCAGGCTGCTGGCACTAGTTGGCCTGTCTATGCTGTTGCCTTTGTTCTGGGCATTGCACTACCAAGGGCCTGATATTAGAGCCTTTATCCTATCCATCATCATCACCGTAGGGGCGGGAGTTTTGCTTTGCCTTTGGACAAAGTCCGGGGAGATCGGCCACCGGGAAGGTTTTGCCGTTGCGGCTTTGGGTTGGGTCCTGGCGGCGGCCTTCGGCTCGCTGCCCTTTATCCTGGCGGGCTCATGCAGTAGCTTTGCCGATGCCTACTTTGAGACCATGTCCGGCTTCACCACCACAGGGGCCACCATTTTGACCAGCATTGAGACCGAGCCCCGGGGGATTCTCTTTTGGCGGAGTCTGACCCAATGGTTGGGAGGCATGGGGATCGTTGTTTTGTTCGTTGCGGTCTTTCCCAAGCTAGGTGGAGGGGGCTACCAACTGTTTCGAGCGGAAGTCCCCGGTCTTTCGGCCGATCGTCTGCTTCCCCGGATTACCGAGACAGCCAAGGCCCTCTGGGTCCTTTATCTCAGTTTGACCCTAGTCCTGATGGTATTGTTGATGTTGGGGGGCATGGACCTCTACGATGCGCTCAACCACAGCTTCACCACCATGGCGACGGGGGGCTACTCAACCAGGAATGCCAGCATTAGGGGGTTTAACAGCCCCTACATTGAGGGTGTCATCACCGTTTTCATTTTGATTTCGGCCACGAATTTTACCCTCCTGTACCACGTCTTGCGGGGCAATGGCAAGGTGTTGCTCCAAGATGCGGAGTTCCGATTCTACGGGGGGATGATCCTAGTCGCAACGGTCTTGGTCACCTTGAGCAATCGGTGCGGCGCATATGGGAATATAATAAGTTCCCTGAGATACTCTGCCTTCCAGGTGGTTGCCATCATGACCGGGACCGGCTTTACCTCCGCAAACTATGAACTCTGGCCCACCCTGAGCAAATCGATCCTCTTGGTCCTTATGTTCATGGGCGGGTGCGGGGGCTCAACTACTGGAGGCATGAAGCAGATCAGGATTCTGGTCTGTCTGAAGTATGCTTACCGGGAGCTTTACCGACTAGTCCACCCCCGGGCGGTGGTTCCTTTGCGAATAGGGGGCAGGGTGGTGCCCGAACCGACGGCATCGGGAGTAATGGGGTTTTGTGTCTTTTATGTTGCCATTTTCGTCATCGGCACATTGACCTTGACGGCCTTTGGTCTGGATATCGAAAGCTCCATGGGGGCCGTTGCCGCGACCCTAGGAAACGTAGGCCCGGGCTTGGGAAGGGTGGGCCCGGCGGAGAATTACGGTTTTCTGTCGGGGCCGGTCAAGCTTCTTCTCAGCCTGTTGATGCTCTTTGGGCGCCTTGAGATATTCACGGTGCTGCTGCTATTCACCAGAGAGTTCCACCGGGTCGGCTACCCAGATCTTTTGCCCAGGCGAAGCTAGTTGTGGTATAATCTTGTTGCAGTACTTAGGGAAGAGGTGATGTTCCTTGTCGAAGACTTACAAACATGTAATTACATTGAGCGGTCGCGGTCTCCAGCCTGCTCCGGGACAGGGCTGTGGTGAGTGTCAGGCTTCTTGCCAGTCGGCTTGCAAGACTTCCTGCACCGTAGGCAACCAGACCTGTATGAACGAAGACCGGCAAAAGTAGCGGTGAGTTCCTTGGAAGGTGCTAAGCTACACCTTTATGAAATGAACGGCGCCAAAATAGCGGTGGATGCCGCCGGAGGTGCCGTTCACCTGTTAGATGACATCAGCTGGGCCATCCTGCAAAGGGGGCTGATAAAAAGCAGGGCGGAGGCCGTCGCCGCCTTGCAGGACTTCCCGATTCATTCGGTTGAAGAAGCTTGGGATGAGCTGGATCAGCTCAGACAAGAGGGACTCTTGTTTGGCGATGAACCCTGGCGATCTTGGGCGCCCCCGGAGGACGCCCCGGTCAAGGCTTTATGCCTAAACGTGGCCCAAAGCTGCAACATGGCCTGCAAGTACTGTTTCGCTTCTCCCTATACCAAGGAGAACGACTTGATGCCCCTCGAGGTGGCCCTAAAAGCCGTCGATTGGCTGGTAGCCCATGCTGGTTCGCGTCGGCATCTGGAGATCGACTTTTTTGGCGGCGAGCCCCTTCTGAACTGGAGCATCATCCCGGCGGTGGTGGAGTATGCTCGAAAGTACCAAGACAAGGTGTTTGCATTCACTTTGACCACCAACGGGCTGTTGTTGACCGAGGACAAGATGGATTTCCTAAACAAGGAGAACATCCAGGTGGTCATGAGCCTCGATGGTCGGCCGAAGGTCCATGATGCTATGCGTCCGCCGGTGGGGGGGAGCTACTCCACCTACAACAGAGTTGTCCCCCGCTTTGTACAACTGGCCGGTTCCCGGGAACACCGGAATTACTATGTCCGGGGGACCTACACCAATGCCAACCTAGACTTTACCGAAGATGTCCGGCATCTGGCGGACCTTGGCTTCCGGGAGATTTCCTTGGAGCCCGTTGTTTCCCTGGATGGTCCTTTTGCCTTGGGGGATGAGCATGTTCCGGCAATCCTGCGGGAGTATGATCGGCTAACCGAGTTATATCTGGCAAGGCAGCGGGAGGGTATCCCCTTTAAGTTTTTCCATTTTCATGTGGACCTTTTC
>JAAZLZ010000175.1 GCA_012799075.1 Bacillota bacterium | reverse complement strand
TCCAGATCATCCTTGATGGCGACGATGCCGGTCACCCGGCGGCCTAAAACGATCCCCGCGGAGATCATGAGCCATGGACCATGGCAGATGGCGCCGATGGGCTTGCCCTGCTCGGCGGCCTTGCGGACCAAGTTCACCGTTGCCGGGTCCCGACGGAGGTAGTCGGGGGCGAACCCTCCCGGGATTATCACCGCGTCAAACTCCTCCGGAGAAAGGTCGCCGATGGGACGGATGTCGTAGCGCTTTCCCTCTTTGTTGACGATGAAGGGAATGGTGGTTCCAAAACGGCCGGTGATGGGCTTGCCCTGGAAGGCAGGCCGGGGATGGAAGCCCATGGCCAAAACTCCTAACGTGATCCAAGCTCCCTCCTCGCTCAGCCTGAGGAAGGGAAAGGTGACCTCCACGTCTTCAAACTCATTGGCAGCCAAAATGACGATCTTCTTTCCGGAAAGGGTCATGCAAAAACCTCCTTTAACCCATGAGCAGGTCAGGGATGATGGTAACGATGCCCGGCACATAAGTGATAATTAACAGACCCAAGAGCAGGGGAATGAAAAAGGGCAGGATGTTCCAGATCAACTCCTCGACGGTCAGGCCGGCGATTTTAGCTGTGACAAACAGGACCAGCCCCACCGGGGGTGTAAGCAGCCCGAGGACGAGGTTGAATACCACCACCAGCCCAAAATGGATCGGGTCGATGCCCAGTTGGCGAACCAAGGGCATCATCACGGGAACGGTGATGGTGATCGCAGCCACCGGCTCCATGAAACAGCCGATAATCAAGAGAAACAAATTGATCAAGGCCAGCACTGCCCAACGGTTCATCGTCAAGGAACTCACCGTGCGCAGGATCATCTGGGGCAATTGGGCCGAGACCACCATATAGGCAAAGGCGCCTGCTGCCCCAACGATGATGAGGACCTCCGCGGTGGAGCGCATGGTTTCCTGGGAAAGGGCCAAAAGCTCGCCTAAAGTGACCTCTTGGTAGACGACGCTCAGGGCGATGGCATAAACAAGGGCGACCGCGGCAGCCTCGGTGGGGGTGAAGATTCCCGACAGGATTCCTCCGACCAAGATGACCGGGGTCATCAAGGGCCAAAAGGCCCGGCGAAAACTTTGCCACAGGGGACGCCAGCCGGCAAACTTACCCCGTTCATAGCCTAGCTTGCGGGCAAAGTAAAACTCATTCATCAGCATCAGTAAGATGCCGATCAAAACCCCCGGCAAGATTCCCCCCAGTAAGAGTCGGCCGATGGAGGCCTCGGCCATGATGCCGTAAATGACTAGGGGGATGCTGGGCGGGATGATTGGTCCAATGGCCGATGAAGCCGCGGTGATGGCCGCGCTGTAGCCGGGATCGTAACCCGCGTCCAGCATGGCCTTGATTTCGATGGGCCCAAGGCCCGAGGCATCTGCCACTGCGGCTCCCGACATGCCCGCGAAGATCATGCTGGCTACCACATTGACCTGCCCTAGCCCAAGGCGCATGTGGCCGACTAGGTGGGTGGCAAAATCAAAGATC
>JAAZLZ010000174.1 GCA_012799075.1 Bacillota bacterium | reverse complement strand
CACCAGCCGGACCTTGCAATAGGTGCAGTGTTGATTGCAGCCATCTTGCACCTTGATGAAGGCCCGGGTCCGACCCCGGAAGGTCTCGATGGGAAGCTCTTCAAATTCCTGAATGGAGGCGGCCGGGGGCACCATCTGCACCCCTTTTCCTTCTTCTAGGGCCTTCTCCACCAAGTCAACCACCAGGCCCCGCTGATCGACTCCGACAACCACCGCCACCCCCGGCAGGGCGGCGATCTCCTCCGGCGCATGCTGGGTATAGCAGCCCATGGCCACAACAAGGGCCTGGGGATTAAGGCGCCGGTAGCGGCGGATGGCCTGACGGCACTTGCGATCGCTGGCGGAAGTAACCGTGCAGGTATTGATCACGTAAACGTCCGCTGCCTCCCAAGGGTCGACCAAGTGGTAGCCCCGGCGACGGAACAGCTCTCCCACAGCTTCTGTCTCATACTGATTGACCTTGCAGCCCAACGTTTCCAGGGCAACCTTCTTACCCATCGACTCGATCCCTTCTTTGGCCGGGGGCTCGTCCCAAGTCTCCCCACTGGTACAGAACCATACTGATAGCCGCCATTCCCGCGGTTTCGGTCCTTAAGATGCGAGGGCCTAAACTGACGGGGACGAAGCCTGCTTCCCGGACCTGGGCAATTTCCCCCAG
Source organism: Bacillota bacterium (assembly GCA_012799075.1). Classification (GTDB taxonomy): domain Bacteria; phylum Bacillota; class Limnochordia; order JAAZLZ01; family JAAZLZ01; genus JAAZLZ01. Next base: position 1,554 of record JAAZLZ010000174.1, on the reverse strand, counting down.
GGTCAGCCCTCCCTCAGGGCCGATGAAAATGTTCACCACCTGGGGAGAAGCCCCGTGAAGGACCAGGGCTTCATGGAGCCCCCGAACCCCCTCCTCCTCCCAAGGCACCAGATTCAACCCTGCAGAGCCCGCCATGGTCAAGGCCTGGGTCAAGGAGCAAACGCCTTTGATCGCCAAGGGAACAGGGCGGCCGCACTGCTTGGAGGCCTCTTGGGCGATTCGCTCCCAACGGACGAGGCGCTTGTTGGCCTTTTCCCCATCTAGATGAACCACGGAGCGTTCACAGGCCACGACAATCACCTGGGCCGCCCCCAACTCCGCCGCCTTTTGAATGATCAGGTCCAGCTTGGGACCCTTGGGCAGTCCCTGCAGGAGATTGACGGTGACAGGCACAGGCACATAATCCCGCTGCCCGGTCACGGCAACGTGGACCTTGCCCTTGCCAATGGATTTGACTTCCCCCTCCCATTGGCCTCCCCGCCCATCAAAGAGCAACACCTTAGCCCCAGGCCGCAGGCGCAAGACCCGGGCTAAATGATGGGCCTCTTTTCCAGACAAGATGCACCCATCGGCGCACCACGCATCAGGATCGACGAAGAACCGGTGCATATGCCTATTTCCTCGCGGTGATGGTCACCCACTCACCCTGAACCCTTTCTTCAGTGATGAATAGGCCCGCCTTGAGCAAGGCCTTCTTGGTTTCCTCCCTCTGGGCTCTATTAATGCCGCCAGCTACCAGGCAACCCCCAGGGTAAAGGAGCTCCCCAGCCCGGGGGGCCAGGGCCATGATCACAGGGGCGATGATGTTCATCAACACCAAGTTCGCCCCCTTCGTCAGGGCTTCCAGGGAGCCTTGGCGAACGTCAATGATCCCCTCCAGGTCATTTAGCCGGACGTTTTCCCGGGATACCCGAACGGCCACCGGATCCACATCTACGGCATGGACCACTGCTGCTCCCAGCCGGGCCGCGGCCAGGGACAAAATGCCCGAGCCGCAGCCCACGTCATAGACTATCATGCCCGGAAGGATGAGCTTTTCCATCTCTTCCAGGCACATGGCCGTAGTAGGGTGATAGCCGGTGCCGAAGGCCATCCCCGGATCTAAGTAAACAGGCTCCCTTCCAGGAGGACATTCCTCCCAGGAGGGGCAGATCATCAACTTGGCACCGATGGGCAAGGGCCGATAGAACTTCTTCCAGGTTTCGGCCCAATCCTCTTCCCGCACCACATCAGTCCGCACCTGGGCCGGCCCCAGGCCCCACTTTGGGAAAAGGGCTGCATCTGCTTCAATGCGGGCGACTCTAGCCATCACACTTCCCTCATAGGGCAGGTAGCCGGCGATGAGCTCCACCCCTCCTTCGGACTGGAAAGCTGCTCCTTGGCACCCTGCCTCAAGCAAGATGGCCGCCGCAGCTTCGGCAGCCTGCTTTTCCACCCGGATTTCCACCTTCAACCATTCCACCAGACCCACTCCCTACTGGGCGCTGCGTCCGCGGCTTTCAAAAGCGTCTTTAACCTTTTCGAAAAAACCCTTGTCCCTCTCCCCCCCGGTTT
>JAAZLZ010000173.1 GCA_012799075.1 Bacillota bacterium | reverse complement strand
GCCCAAGAGTTTCTGACTTTCCCCCAAGATGCCTATTATGATGAGGATACGGGGCAAATTCATGGGGAAGTGGTGGGGATTTGGGTCGATGTGGCGGCAACGGTGTCTGACATTTTGGCCGCCTCCCCGGGGGAAAGGGTTCGGCTGGTCACCCAGGATGTTGTGCCTACCATCAGGCGCAGCCTGTTCGAGCCTGTTTACCGCGGCAACCCCCAGCGCCCCTATGCCAGTTTGGCCATCAACGTGGACTGGGGGCAGGAGATTTTGCCGAAAATGCTCGACGTCCTCGATCAACACCAAGTCGCAGCTACCTTTTTTTTAACGGGTCGCTGGGCCCAGGGGAACCCGGCCCTGGCCCGGATGATTGCCAGCCGGGGACATGAGATCGGCAACCATGGCTACTGGCACGCCCATCCCACTAGTCTACCAGCCAAGGACTTGGAGAAGCTCATCGTTGACAACGAAGTCCTTCTCGATGAGTTGACGGGCCAGTCCAACAAGCTCTTTGCTCCGCCCTACGGTGAATTCAATGAACGGGTCCTAGCCAAGGCTGCTTCCCTAGGCTACAGAACGATCCTCTGGTCCCTTGATACCCGCGACTGGCAAGACCCGTCACCCCAGGAGATCGTCAGCCGCATAGTGCCCAAGGCGGAAAACGGCAGCATCGTTCTCATGCATCCGAAGGCCAATACTATCCAGGCCTTGCCCCAATTGATCAAGGGGCTGCGGGAGAAGAATCTCCAATTAATTCCTGTCGGGGAGCTCCTTTGGCATGATTAGGGCCTTAAGCTCCGCTGGATGATGTTCCAGACAGCGGGATCCTCAAAGCCAAGCCGCCAAAGGGCAATCCCAGCTAAATCGTATTTGTTGACCAGGTACAGTTTATGGGACAGACTGTAGCGATCTTCGAAATAGACCACATGACGATTGCCCAAATCCGTATAGGCAAAATGGGGGACCTTATGAACGGCATCCCAGTTGACTGGCACGTTCTTGGTTTCGGCTAGGGATTTGGCTTGTCGTTGGGTTACGGCCTGGCCGGTCCATTGGCCGGGCGCAACTTCTTCCCAGTTATAGCCGTAAAGGGCTATTCCCAAGTAGAGCTTATCCCTAGGTACATGTTTGACAGCATACTCAATGACGTCTTCGACCCAGCCGATGGAAGCGATGGGGCCTGGGGAGCCATCCCGGTAGTGCTCATCGTAGGTCATCAGCTGGAGCTGATCCACTATTTTCCCCAGGGTCCTGTAGTCATAGGCCCCTGTCCAGGTGGCGCTTGTTGTTTTGTCTGTCTTGGCCGGGACGGACATGGTCACTAGGAATCCGTCAGGTTGCAGGCGGTCAGCCAGCTCTTTCATGAAGGCGTTTAAATTGTCCTTTTGCTGGGGCGGTACGTTTTCGAAATCGATGTTGACACCGCTATATTCCCAACGCAAAAGCATCTGATAGATATTCTCCACGGCCCGCTGCCGGGCCTGAGGGTTTGACAGAAGTGCTGCCACCATGGATCCGTCGAACTTAGGGTTCTGGTAATTGTGAATGAGGGCCAAGGTCTGTTTCCCCCGGCGGCCTGCCAGCTGCAGCACCTTAGCTGAAGTCTTTCCTTGGAGGCTGCCTTGCTCATCAAGCATGTAGGCCCAAGGGGCAACGGCTGTCCAATGCTGATTGGCAACCAAGGAATCATAGCCGGTTTGTCGGAGATCCTCCACGTAGTAGCCGAGCACTTGACGGGGCCGATGGGAAACGGAGCTCCTCATCAGGGTGCCCTTCAGAAGCCAACCTGCCACCCACCCGTCCTCTTGGGTCCTGGTTTGAACGTGATACCAGCCATCCCGTTCATCAATTACGTGAAGCTCTTCACCTTTGGCAAGGGTCTTCACTGCGGTATAGCCGCTGCCGGGACCTTCCCTCAGGACTACTTTTTCCCCTTGCACCAGGGCTCCTTGATCTACTTCCAGCGGGGCGACAGATTCGTAGGTGGATTGTCTGGTTCCGAAAAAGCCCGTTAGAGAGAGGAAGATAGTGAGTAAATAAATCAAAAAGGCCTGCACAGGCTTCACCCTTCACAGTTGGCTAGTAGCTCAACTTTTCCCCGTTGGCGTTGGTAAACCTTCCGGTAAGTTCGGGCAGGACAGGCATTTTGGGGTTAGTGTAAAGTTTTAGTAGGCGACAGGAAGATCATGGATGGATATCAAAGAAAGACCTCGCCACCAACGACCAGAAGGGAGCGAGGTCT
>JAAZLZ010000172.1 GCA_012799075.1 Bacillota bacterium | reverse complement strand
CGCCGGGCGGGCTTTAGCAATATCGGCATCGATCTCATCTACGGCATTCCCGGGCAAAGCCCCAGGGATTGGCAGGAGACCCTGCAGCGAACCTTGGACCTGGAGGTTGAGCATCTTTCCTGCTATTCGCTGCAAGTTGAAGATAAAACCCCCCTGGCCTCTTCCATCAAAAGGGGGGAGTTGACCCTGCCTGGGGAGGATGACTGCCTGGAAATGCTCCTGATGACAACGGAGATCCTAGGCAAGGACGGCTATGAGCACTATGAGATAGCCAATTTCGCCCGACCGGGCCGATTCTGCCGCCACAACCTCCTCTACTGGAAAAACAGATGGTACCTGGGGATCGGGGCCGGAGCCCACTCCTTTTGGGAGAAGAGGCGGTGGGCCAACGGCAAAGACCCTGGCAAGTATTCCCGGCTCATCATGTCGGGGCAAACCGCCCTAGAGGAGGAGCGGTTCTTGACAGAAGGAGAGGAGATGGATGAGACGGCCTTCCTGGGACTACGTTTGCGCCAGGGGGTGGACTTAGAGGAATTCCACCGGCGCTACGGCCAGGACTTTCGGGAGGTTTACGCCGAGTCTTTCGCCCAAATGCTCACCTGGGGTCTTTTGGAAGAGGTCGATGGGCATGTTCGGCTGACGCCCCGGGGACTGCCCGTCGGGAATGTGGTTTTTGCCCAATTCATCAGAGATTGAGCTTGTGGTGGGGGTGGGCGGCCCCTTGACAAACAAAAGGTCAGGTGGTATCTTGAAGGTAGATCAAATTAGCACTCAGGATGTGTGAGTGCTAAAAGAGGTGAGCGGCACATGCAAGAGCGCAAGAAGAAGATTTTACGGGCCGTCACCGATGATTACATCCAGACCGCGGAACCTGTCGGGTCCCGTACCATAGCCCGCAAGTACAACTTAGGGGTAAGCCCGGCCACTATTCGCAATGAGATGGCCGATTTGGAAGAGGGGGGCTATCTGCGCCAACCCCACACTTCCGCTGGCAGGATACCTTCTGATAAGGGTTATCGCTATTATGTGGACTCCTTAATGGATGTGCCCCAGGTGCCCCTAGACGAGAGGGAGCAGATCCAACGGGAGATTCGCCTTCCCCAACGGGAATTGGGCGATATCATCCAGCGGGCCATTCGCCTGTTGACTTTGCTGACCAACTATACTTCGATTGCCGTCACACCGGGTGTGCACCAGGGAGCTGTGCGGCACATTCAGATTCTTCCTATGGATGAAACCCATGTACTTGTTTTGCTGGTGACGGAGCCTGGCTTTGTCCAGCACTGCATCGTGGAGGTGGGCAATCCTGTCACTCCCTCCAAGACCGAGCATTTGTCATTGGTCTTAAACGACCGTCTTCGGGGTCGGGCTTTGGGCGACCTGGATCGACATCTATTGACCCAGCTCGGCGAAGACCTAGACGATGTGCGTTTGTTTGAGCAGGCGGTGGAGCTTCTGTACAGGGCCATGAAAGAACAGACGGAAGAAACGGTCTATCTTGATGGGGCGGTACGTATTTTGAACCAGCCGGAATTTCGAGATGTGGAACGGGCTAAACTGCTAATAGGGGCGCTAGAGGAGCGGAACCGGGTCCTGTCAATGCTCGGTGGGGTGGCCTATGATCAGGAGATAACCATCACCATCGGAGAGGAGAACGCATATGCGGAGATGAAGGACTGCAGCATGGTCACCGCAACATATGGCATTGGCGGCCAGACGATCG
>JAAZLZ010000171.1 GCA_012799075.1 Bacillota bacterium | reverse complement strand
GCATCACCAACGGCTACGCCAAAAAGGCCCCCCCGCACCTTGTCCAGCATGCTAATCACTTCCCGACGACACCTACTCCCCTTTCATTTGATTTTCCTTCCTTCGTCCGCGAGATTTCGTCTTGGCGCTCAGATGTCTGCTCAAGTCCCGGCAAGGCTCCTCGGTAAGCTGACTGACGACGAAATTTTTGCCTTTTCGGACAGGACTTCTATTTGCCATGGCGTCAACTCCCTCCCAAGTCTTTGGCAGGACAATCCACCATATCCATTGTATTATGTAGATGTTAGTTGTTTTTTTATTCACTAGCACAAATCCTAACAAAGGGGTGTCATACGATGACTGTCCTTCCCGAAGTCAAGCAAGATTACGGTCGAATGTGCAACTACATCAATGGTCAGTGGGTGGAATCCGGTTCCGCCCGAGAGTTGGATGTGATGAACCCGTCCACCGGCGAAAGCATCGGGACCGTACCCCTGTCCACCAAGAAAGAGGTGGATGAAGCGGTCGAAGCAGCCCACAATGCCTTTTGGCAATGGCGTACAACCCCCCCGATAAATAGGGCGCGAGTGCTTATGGCCCTCCGGGAGTTGTTGGAGAAAAACCGAGAGGAACTGGCCAGGATCGTGGTCCAGGAACACGGCAAGACCATCGATGATGCGAGGGGTGAGGTACAAAGGGCCATTGAGGCTGTGGAAGTAGCAACGGGCATTCCTTCTTTGATGATGGGCTACAACTTGGAGGATGTATCAGCGGGCATCGATGAGTATTGTATTCGGCAGCCCCTTGGGGTTTTTGCCGCCATCGCCCCCTTCAACTTCCCGTTGATGGTGCCGTTTTGGTTCCTGCCCTTTGCCATCGGCTGCGGAAACACCTTCGTCCTCAAGCCTTCGGAGCAAGTCCCCATCAGCATGCAGCGGGTCATGTCCCTAGTTGAAGCCGCGGGCTTCCCGCCAGGTGTGGTTAATCTAGTGAACGGGGACAAGGAGGCCGTTGACGGGCTATTGGACAACCCCAAGGTGGTCGGCGTCTCCTTCGTGGGCTCTTCGCCGGTAGCCAGATACATCTACCGCCGAGCCAGTGAACAAGGGAAGCGAGTCCAATGCCAGGGTGGAGCTAAGAACTTCATCGTTGCCATGCCTGATGCCGATTTGGATCAAACGGTCCCGAATTTACTCAGCTCATTCTTTGGCTCCGCGGGCGAACGGTGCCTGGCAGGCTCGGTCCTCTTGGCCGTCGGTGATGTGTACGAACCCCTGAAGGACAAATTCGCCGCCGCGGCGGCTAAGATGAAAGTCGGTTACGGCCTCGATGAATCTGTCGACATGGGGCCGGTCATCTCCAAGAGCCACCGGGATCGCATCCTGGGCTACATCGACAAAGGAATCGCTGAGGGCGCGAAGCTGATTTTGGACGGGCGGCAGGTCAAGGTGGCAAACTATCCTGAGGGCTACTATGTAGGCCCCACCATCTTCGATAAGGCGACTCCCCAGATGACCATCGCGCGGGAGGAAATCTTCGGACCGGTAGGAGCGATTATCCCCGTTGAGGACCTTGAAGAAGCTATGGGAATCATCGACGATTGCCCCTTTGGCAATGCGGCATCCATCTTCACCGGCAGCGGCAAGGCTGCCCGCACGTTCCAGTACACGGTAAGGTGCGGCAATATCGGCATCAATATCGGTGTTGCAGCCCCGATGGCCTTCTTCCCCTTCAGCGGCATGAAAGACTCCTTCTTTGGCGATCTCCACGCCCAAGGGCGGGATGCATTCAACTTCTTCACCGAACGAAAAGTCGTCATCACCCGCTGGTTCTAAATTTGTGGGGGCCCTTAAGGCCCCCATCTCTTAAAATCACAGGGGATAATGTCCGTATTTCTCCCGAGCATCCCGCATAGCCAACAGGTTCTCCGGTTTGCAGTAGGAAGTGAGGCCGTTAGAGCTGGCCAATAGGTAGCCGCCGCCAGGCCCGAGCTGTCCCATCCGCTCCCGGACCTCTTCCTCGACCTCCGCCGGGGTGCCGCGGGTCAAGGTATAGTGCAGGTCAATATTACCCAGGAAGGCAATGTGCTCTCCATATTCCTCCTTGTACCTCACCACATCGTTCACCGGCGGCTCCAGGTGACCGATGCCCGCCATCCCCAAGGCAAGCATGTCATCGAGAAGGGGACCCACGTTGCCGTCGCTGTGCCAGATCCAGGGGATCTCCAGGCGATCGGCCACTCGTTTCATCCTAGGAAGAAAAAACTCCCTGACTACCGCCGGGGAGAAGATAGGACCCGACTTGTCCGACAAGTCCTCGGCGACAACGGCAAAATCAAATCCCAACCGGGCCAGATTGCCTGCAACTTCCGCATACCAATCGGCGAAGATGTCGAGCACCTTTTCCACAAAGCCCGGATCATCGTATAGAGCATAGGAGAAAACATCCATCCCCATGCTTAGGTAAGTGTTGGCCGGGCCGCTGCGCAAGTTGGCCATAGCTGCCTGATGGCCGCCGAATCTATCCAAGTACTCAAGGGCAGGTCGATAAAACTCGTCCTTGGTGGGATCGGCCAGACGGATCTTGTCCAAATCCGCCCTGGACTTAATGAGCCCCTGCCCCACATAATCAATCCCGTCGATTACTCTGGTCTCGGCAAAATCCGGAGCTTTGAAGTTGTAGTTTAGATTGTCTAGGGGCAACACTTCATAGACTGCTGGATTGATTCGCACCTGCCGGGGCACATCCACCAGGTGTCCCACCAGCTTTTCCACCATCTCATCATGAACATAGGTCTCGATCCACGGCACCTTGTCGGGCTCCTGCCGGTTCAAGGCAGCAAGCACCCGTTCCCTTCCCGTCATACCTTTGTGACCCCCTTTCAAAACGCCTGTTTGCTCGTTTCGTCATTAAGGGGTCAATTCCTCCAGTCTTGCCTGCAATTCCCTTCTCCTTTGGGATAGTTCCGGTTTGCCCAAGAGGGCAAACATGTTTTTCTTGTAGGCTTCCACTCCAGGCTGATCGAAGGGGTCCACTCCTAGAAGATACCCGCTGAGCCCACAGGCTTTCTGGAAGAAATAGAAAAGCTCCCCGCAATGATATGGGGATAACCTCGGGACCGTGAGGACGAGATTGGGGACGCCCCCATCGGTATGGGCCAGCAAGGTGCCCAGGAAAGCCTGCCGATTGACATGGTCCATCGTCTTTCCGGCAAGGTAATTGAGTCCGTCCCCATCGGCGGGGTCTGGGGGGATCTTCACCTCGCGGCGGGGCTGCCCAATATCGATGACCGTTTCAAATATGATCCGCCGTCCTTCTTGGACGTACTGTCCCAGGGAGTGGAGATCCGTTGTGTACTGGCAAGAGGCGGGGAAAATGCCTTTGTTTTCCTTCCCTTCGCTCTCGCCAAACAACTGTTTCCACCATTCCGCGAAATACTGGAGGGAGGGCTCGTAGCTGACCAGCAGCTCAACGATTTTGCCCTTCTGATAGAGAAGATGGCGAAGGACCGCATAGCGATAACAATCATTCTCCGCCAAATCAGGAGACTGGAGACGTCCATAGGCATCGGCCGCCCCCTGGATGACTTCCTCAACATCCAGTCCGGCGGCGGCCATGGGCAACAGGCCAACGGGGGTTAGGACGGAGTACCTTCCTCCCACATCATCGGGGATGATGAAGCTTGCATAGCCCTCTTCATCGGCTAGCTTCTTCAACGCGCCTTTCTTTTCATCGGTGGTGACAAAGATCCTGTCTTTGGCCATCCCTTTTCCGTAGCGTCGTTCCATGTAACCTTTAAGGATGCGAAAGGCAATCGCCGGTTCGGTGGTTGTTCCCGACTTGGAGATGACGTTGATGGATACTTCTTGATCATCGAGCAGGTCCAAAAGATCAGCCATATAAGTGG
>JAAZLZ010000170.1 GCA_012799075.1 Bacillota bacterium | reverse complement strand
GGTCCGTCGGCCGCTTATCTTTGACTCATAGAAACAGCCCATCAAGGCGATGATCATTAGGGGGTCAAAGGACTTGACAATGGGGCAGCGAACATATGGTGTGGAAAGGGGGTGGTGGGCTTTGCGTCGATCTCGGAAGGTGCTTCTGGGTCTTTGCCTGCTCTTTTTATTGACAGGAGGCGTGCTAGCCCAGGAGGCCATGGTTTACGTTATACCCATCCAGGGCACCATTGAACCAGGGTTGGCCGAGTTTCTCAAGCGGGCATTGAATGGAGCCAAAATCGATGAAGTTGAGGGAGTATTGCTCGAGATCGACACCTTTGGCGGACGAGTTGATGCGGCCACGGAAATAGTTGATCTTATCCTTGACATGCCGATGCCCGTCATCGCCTACGTACGCGGTCGGGCCTGGTCTGCCGGGGCCCTGATTGCCCTTGCCGCGGATTACCTGGTGATGGCCCCTGGCTCCTCCATAGGGGCTGCTGAGCCTCGCCCTACGGAGGAAAAGGTAGTCTCTGCCCTGCGAGCCGAATTCGAAAGCCTGGCGGAAAGAAACGATCGGGATCCCCAAATAGCTGCAGCCATGGTGGACAAGGACGTGGTCGTCGAGGGATTGGTGGAGAAGGACAAAATCCTCACCTTATCGGCCAAAGAGGCAGAAAGACGGGGATTTGCCGATTTCATCGCGGCCCAGCGGCACCAGGTTCTAAGCAAATACGGGTTTGGCGATGCCAGGATCATCGAACCTAGTCCCAACTGGGCGGAGACACTGGCCCGCTTCCTAACGGATCCCACCGTGAGCTCCCTCCTTCTTTCCGTGGGATTCTTAGGGCTCATCGTGGAAATTACTACACCTGGATGGGGAGTTCCGGGAACTGGGGGATTGATTGCCCTCGGCCTGTTTTTCGGGGGACGAATGGTGGCGGGCTTGGCGGGCATCGAGTCCGTAATCATTTTCCTCATCGGCGTGGTGCTGTTGGCCCTGGAAGTATTCGTCATTCCCGGCTTTGGGTTAGCGGGGATAACCGGCCTAATGGCCATTTTCTACAGCATCTTGATCAGCTTTCCCTCCCCTGCCTTGGCCCTCAGGGTGATAGTCACCTCCCTGATCATCACCGTAGCATTGGGCCTGGTGCTGATCCGCCGCATAGGCAAATCGGGGGTGTGGAGAAGGTTTGTCTTGGACACGAGTGAAACAAAGGAAAAGGGCTATGTGGCGCCTATTGCCAAAACAGAATTGCTCGGGAAGAAGGGTGTGGCCCAAACTGCCCTGCGGCCCTCGGGGATTATCGAAGTGGAGGGTGAGAGGTTCGATGCCTTGTCGGAGGGGATGTACATTCCCGCCGGTGCACCGATTGTAGTGAGCAAGGTGGAGGGGAGCAAGATAATAGTAGCCAAGCTGAGTGAATAGGGGAGGGGAAGGAATGGAGCTATTGATGTTTTTTATGCCCATTGTGCTGCTCTTTGTGCTGCTGATGCTGCTTTTGAACTTGATCCCCGTGGGCCTTTGGATTTCGGCCCTGGCAGCGGGGGTCAAGGTGGGGATTGTCAGCCTGGTCGGAATGCGGCTTCGCCGGGTCCCCCCGGCCAAGATCATTTTTCCCCAGATCAAGGCCGTCAAGGCTGGACTGGATGTGACCACCGACAAACTGGAAGCCCATTACCTGGCCGGGGGCAACGTGGATCGGGTGATCGACGCCCTGATTGCCGCCCATCGGGCAGAAATCTCCTTGACCTTTGAGCGGGCGGCGGCCATTGATCTGGCCGGGCGCAACGTCTTGGAAGCAGTTCAAATGAGCGTCAACCCCAAGGTTATCGAGACTCCGTTGATATCGGCGGTGGCTAAAGACGGGATTGAACTTAGCACTAAAGCGAGGGTCACCGTCCGGGCCAACATCGACCGCTTAGTTGGGGGCGCTGGCGAGCCAACGGTGATTGCCCGGGTGGGGGAAGGGATTGTTACTACCGTCGGTTCGGCGGAATCCCACAAAGAGGTCCTGGAGAATCCAGATCGGATTTCGGCCGTCGTCCTTGACAAGGGCTTGGATGCCGGAACGGCCTTTGAAATCCTCTCCATCGATATCGCCGATGTGGATGTGGGGCGCAACATCGGGGCCCGCCTGCAGATCGATCAGGCGGAAGCCGACAAGAACATCGCCCAGGCCAAAGCGGCGGAAAGACGCTTCGCCGCTCAGGCCCTAGAGCAGGAAATGAAGGCTAGGGTTCAGGAAATGAGGGCCATGGTCGTTGAAGCCGAGGCGGAGGTGCCCAAAGCCCTGGCCGAGGCCTTGCGCCAAGGCAACATTGGCGCTTTCGACTACTACAGCCTGCGCAATATCATGGCCGATACCCAGATGCGGCAATTCATCGGCGGAGTGGGCGAGGAACCCATCCAAGACGGTGACGAGGAGGAAGGGGAGGAGCATCGGTCTTTAGAATAGGATGGTGAGATAATGGAGAGCTTGTGGTCGCTGTTTATCATTTACATCATCGCCAGCGTGATCGGGGCCCTGATGAAGCGGACCAAAACTCCATCCCGTCCGCTGCTGCCGGATGTTGATCCCGAAGAAGTCCTCAGGCGATGGGCCCGTCTTGAAGAACCCCCCGCCAAGCCCATGGCGGAGCCTGGGCCGGCCAAGCCCCTCCATCGGGTTGAGCCCCTTGAAGACCGGCCTGAGCCAGACATCGTACCGTCGCTGCCAGTGGCAGTTTGCACTCCCAGGACGCCCTTCGATCGCCGTGAGCTTGTCCGGGGCGTCATTTGGGGCGAAATCCTAAGGCCACCCAGGGCCCTTAGACCCTATCGTCCCCTGGATCGGTGAGATTGGGCCGCTTAGCGGCCCTTGACTTTTTTGCCTGTGGAATGGCTCCCTTGCACATACTTGTAATGTCCCGCTCTTTCCCTGCATAGGCTTATCTAGACCGGCTGGCAGGGGGTGAGGGCGAGTGGCCGCTGCCAAGAAAAGGAGTTGGCGCAGGAGTCTAAGCGACTTATTGGGTCTGCCCAAGGAAGTCACCTTGGATCTAGCCCGCATAAGCATCACCGGCCACGACCATTTGACGGTGGAAAACCACAAGGGGATCTTGGAATATGGTCCGGAGCGAATCCGGATCGGCCTTGCGGATGGGGAGATAATCATTGACGGCAATGACCTGCACCTGACGGCTCTCTGCCGGGAAGAAGCCGTTATCCACGGTCCCATCCGGTCCATCCGCTTCCTCATGACTGCCTGAAGGGGGAAGACCATGTGCCGCTAATGGCCATGTGGTTCCGGTTTTTCGGGTATGTTATAATTAAAATTAAGGGGGAAAGCCCTGAGGCTTTCCTGAACGCGATCTTAAGCCAGGGTCTGCATCTTTGGGATGTGCAAAGGCTGCGGCCTGATTGCCTGGTGGCCCGGACTAGCATTAAGGACTTCCGCCGGATGCGCCCTTCCTGTCGTCAAGCGAAGATCCAGGTGAGCATCTTGGAACGGAGGGGCCTGCCCTTTTTTTTAGCTCGTCTGTGGAGAAGGCCAATGCTCATCGGAGGCGGGCTGGCCTTCTTAGCGGTCGTTTGTTATCTAGCCACCTTTGTCTGGTTCATCCAAGTCGAAGGTAATCAGACCCTGGACGCGGAGGATGTCCTGGCCATCCTGGCCGAGCAAGGACTTAGGCCGGGCGTCCCCAAGAAAGAGCTCGAACCGAAGCAGCTGGAAAGGGCCCTGCTTTTGCACTTGCCCCGGTTGGCCTGGGCGGGGGTGGAGATCCAAGGGACCTTGGCCAAGGTGGTGTTAGTCGAGAAGACCTTCACCGATGAAAGCCAGACAGGCCCCGGGGACATCATCGCGGCGAAGGACGGGGTGGTGGTGAACGTCATTGCCTTCAACGGCACGCCCTTGGTCAGACAGGGAGATACGGTGCGCCGGGGGCAAAAGCTGATCAGCGGCGAGCTGGGCAGGTGGCATCGTGATTATGCAAGGCTCATCGCCCGGGGCCAACTACCCTATTTGAGGGCCTCAGGGATTGTGGAGGCTCGGGTCTGGTACGAAGAAGAAGTCTATGTGCCCCTGCAGCAGACAGTCCTGAGGGAGACGGGACGGTGTGCTGTTTTCCGGGAGCTCCATTGGAAAGAGAGGGTCTGGGCCTTTGGCGGTCTTGCTCCTGAGTTCTCCTATTTCAAGGAGACCAGGGAGATTCGCAGGCTTCCAGGCGTGGCCCGGATGCTGCCCTTGGAGCTTCATACGGTGACCCATCAGGAGCAGACATCCATAGCTAAAGAGTTGTCCCCCGAAGAAGCCGTTGGGCAAGGGGAAGGGCTGGCCCGGCTGGCCCTTCAGGCCCGGATACCCAGGGAAGCGATGATTTTGGCAGAACAGCTCCAGATAACCAGTAAGGAGCCTTGGGGCGTATGGATCCGGGTGGTGGTGGAAACAAGGGAGAACATCAGGGAGTTTCGACCGGTCTCCCAGCTAGAAGGGAAAGTGGCGGTTACGCATAACCTATGATAAAATGAGGGCACATAGAGTTGTGGAATGGGGGTAATGGACAAGTTTGAAGGAGACTTCTGTTCAAACCAAATTTGTTGTAGGCGACAACACGGCGGCTTTGGCGGTGTTTGGCCGGGGGGATGAACACCTGCGGCTGATTGAAAAGAGGTTTCCCGTCAAGATCATTCCCCGGGGCAATGAACTGACCCTAATCGGCCCTCCTCGGGAAGTCGAGAAGGCGACCCAAGTACTGGGGGACATCTCCGAACTAGTTCAGCGTCGCCAATTCGTTTCCCTACAGGAAGTAATGTATGCCATCGCGCTGGCTGAGGATGGCGAGGATGCCTCCATCAACGAGATTTCCGGGGAGGTCATCCAAGTTTCGGCCCGGGGCAAGCCCATCAGCCCGAAGACCATGGGTCAGAAACGCTACATCGAGGCTATGCGGCGCAATGGCATCGTCTTTTGTATAGGGCCTGCAGGGACCGGCAAGACCTATCTGGCCATGGCGATGGCGGTGGCCGGCTTGAAGAAGAAGGAATATGGGCGGTTGATTTTGACCCGTCCCGCGGTTGAAGCGGGGGAGAAACTAGGCTTTCTGCCTGGGGATCTGCAGGACAAAGTTGACCCATATCTACGTCCCCTTTATGATGCCTTGTACGACATCCTTGGGGTTGAAGGATATCAGAAGTTCCTTGACCGCAGAGCCATTGAGGTGGCGCCCCTAGCTTACATGAGGGGCCGCACCCTGGATGATTCTTTCATCATTCTTGACGAAGCCCAAAACACCACCTCGGAGCAGATGAAAATGTTTCTGACCCGGTTGGGATTTGGCTCTAAGGCCGTCATCACCGGAGATATCACCCAAATCGACCTGCCTCCGGGCAAGGAGTCGGGGCTGATCGAGGCCCAAAGGGTCCTCGGCGGCATCGAGGGTCTGGAAATTGTTCATTTGGGAGACCGGGATGTGGTCCGCCATCCCTTGGTGCAGAAGATCGTCAAGGCCTATGAACGTTATCATATCCTGCAAGAAATGAAGAAAGCAGGTTCTCGAACCATGCTTGATGAACAAGAGTCTAAGCTGGCTTAGGTTTTGCTGGGTGTCAATCGAGGTGATTGGGATGAACCGATGGCAAAAATGCAGGGATTTTATTAAGCGAACGTTTAAGGCCGGTCTGCTGGACAACCTGGTGGTAAGGCAATGGCTGCTGGCCGGGGTGATTTTTGCTGCCCTGTTGGGCATCCTGGTTGCAGATTTCGTTCCCCAGGTGGTTCGTCTTGCCCCAGGACAGGTGGCCCAGGAGGATATGCAGGCCCCAAAGACTATTGTCAACAGCTATCGGACCCAAAGACTCCAGGAGGAAGCGGCCAAAGTCGCCCTTGAAGAAGCTGCCCAGAACCCGGCCAACTACGAGATTAATCCGGATTTGGCTGTGCAGGCCCAGCAGGACATTGCTAAAGTATTCGAAATGGTGGAGCTTTTTCGTCAGGAGTTCCTCCCCCTGTCCTACTACGAAGAGACCGATGAGGGTGAAGGGCTCGGCAAGGCAGTGAAGCTTCTCCAAGATGAACTTCGTCGCTCCCGGGGGCTTGCCCTGGGGCAGGATGACCTGCGGCGTCTGTTGATCGCCGATGGCGCGGAGCTGGTGGAAGTGCGCCGCCGGGCATTGGAGCTCAGCGGGGAGATTCTGCTGCAGCAAAGGATCAGTGAAGACAATCTGGATGAAATCAAAGCAAAAGGAGCCGAGATGGCGGCCGAAGGCACCCTGCGGGCGGAACTGCAGGAGGTGCTTGCTTTACTGGTGACGGGCGTCCTCAGACCGAATCTGCAGCCGAGCGAGGAGAAAATGGAACTCATCCGGGAGGAGGCCGTTGCCGAAGTTGAACCTGTTTTGATCCTGAAGGATCAAATTATCGTCCGCAAAGGTGAGATCGTCAGCCAGGAGCAAGTCCAGATTTTAAGCGATCTGGGCCTGTTGAAAAAGGGACCCAACTATCCCTTGGTGCTGGGGATGGGCTTCATCGTCCTGTTGCTCCTTGGGATGCTGGGGGTGTACCTTCACCAGTACCTGCCCAACATCCTCAAGGAAGAACGATTTGTTGCCCTCCTTGGTCTGGTGCTTGTGTTTGTCGCCTTCATGGCCAAGATCTTCAGCCTGATCCCCTGGAACGGGATCGGATATCTGATCCCGGTCGCCTTCGGTGGGATGATGATTGCCCTCTTGCTCGACTCCAGGCTGGCCCTGATGGTCACCGTGGCCCTGGCCATCATGACCGGGGTGATGAACGGAAATGACTTTGGTCTTCTTTTCGTCGCCCTGACGGGAGGCGTTGCCGCGGTGCTGAGCGTCTCCAAGGTGAGCCAGCGGGCTGACTTGATGCGGGCGGGGTTTGCCGCGGGGGCGGCCATCTTTTCGTCAATGGTTGCCATCGGGGCCATCCGCTCCGATGCCTTCATCGTCAAGTACTCCTTCCTGGGCCTTGGGAACGGACTTTTCTCGGCCGTACTGACCATCGGGTTTCTCCCCTACTTGGAAAGCATTTTCGGCATCACCTCGTCGATCCGCTTGTTGGAGCTTTCCAATCCCAACCAGCCCCTTTTGCGTCGACTCCTGGTGGAAGCCCCCGGGACCTATCATCACAGCATTATTGTAGGCAACTTGGCGGAAGCAGCGGTGGAAGCGGTGGGCGGTGATGCCCTCTTGGCCAGGGTGGGGTCTTATTACCACGACATCGGGAAGCTAAAACGCCCCTACTTTTTTGCTGAGAATCAGTTTACCGAAGAGAATCCCCATGAGAAGATCGCTCCCACCTTGAGCACCCTGATCATCACCGCCCACGTGAAAGAAGGGGTCGAGCTTGCCCGGGAGGGCAAAGTCCCTGAGATCATCGTCGATCTCATCCGTCAGCACCATGGAACGGACCTGGTCAAGTTCTTCTTTCACCGGGCTGCGGAGAACGACAAAGAGGAGCAGGTGGAAGAAAAGGACTTTCGTTATCCCGGCCCCCGGCCCCAGACAAAGGAAGCAGCTATTATCATGCTGGCGGACTCCGTCGAGGCTGCGGTCCGGTCCTTGGCCCGGCCCACACCTGCCCGGGTGGAGCAGCTGGTTCGGCGGATGATCAAAGAGCGGCTCAATGACGGTCAGCTCGATGAGAGCGACCTGACGCTTAAAGACTTGGACAAGGTGGCCGATGCTTTTGTCCGGGTGCTGTCAGGCATTTTCCATACCCGGGTGGAGTACCCCGACAAGATTCTATCGGAACTTCAGGGAAAGCGGGCGTGATCGATGGGAGTACATGTTATCAACCAAACGGGCGCAAAGGTCGACCCGCGGACAAGAAGGCTCCTACGCCGGCTGGTCAAATCCGTGTTGGACTGGGAAGGGGTCTCCTCGCACCAAGTCAGTCTGGCCTTGGTGGGCAAAGACAGGATCCAAGAGCTCAATCAACGCTTTCGGGGGGTTGATGCTCCCACGGATGTCCTTTCCTTTCCCCTGGAACGGGGGGCCCGTCTGGTCGGTGATGTGGTCATCTGTGTTCCCCAGGCCATCATGCAGGCCAGGCAGTTTGGCCATTCCCTCGAGCGGGAGATGGCCTACCTGGCTGTCCATGGGACCTTGCACCTCCTTGGCTATGACCATGAAACAACCAAGGACCGGGCGGCCATGAGGGCCAGGGAGGAATGGTTCCTAGCCCGGTTTGGACTGCCAAGGTAGGGGATGGGGATGAAAAAGTCCCTGAAAGCAAGCTTCCGGTATGCATGGCGGGGGTTCAAGCAGGCCCTTGGCCGGGAGCGCAACTTGCGCATCCATATGGTTTTGGCGGCCTTGGCTTTAGCCCTCGCTTACGGGTTGTCCCTTTCCCGGCTGGAGTGGGCCCTGGTGGTCCTTTGCATCGGAATGGTGCTGGTCGCGGAGCTTTTTAACACCACGGTGGAATCCTTAGTCGATCTTTGCCAGGAAGACTACCATCCCCTAGCGGCCGCGGCCAAGGATGTGGCCGCGGCGGGCGTCTTGATCGCTGCCGTTGCGGCCTTGTTGGTAGGGGGAATCGTTTTCATTCCGAGACTGTGGGCAATCATCAAATCCTTTTGAAGGAAAACCATGGCAATGTCGGTATGATCTTGGCCGGATAGCAGGACCAAGGAGGGCGAAGATGTACTGGCGCAAGATGCTTTCGATCAGCCTTATTCTTCTCCTAGGCGCCGGGGCTTGGGCCATGGGCCGGGAGATCGTCATCAACCTGCCGGTGTTCACTTTGTTTCTATATGAGCAAGGACAGCTCCTTCGCACCTACCCCATCGCGGTAGGGCGGGTGGTTGCGCCAACCCAGCTGGGGGAGACAACAATCACCAATAAAGTGGTCAATCCGACCTACTATCCTCCCCAGTGGTACGCCAAGGGGCTAGAACCAATCCCTCCCGGGCCCGACAACCCCGTGGGCACCCGTTGGCTGGGCCTGGGATTTCCCGGCTATGGCATCCACGGGACTAACGATCCTCTGTCCATTGGCAAGGCTGTCTCCCAGGGCTGCATCCGCATGCACAACACCGATGTGGAAGAACTTGCGGACTTGGTATCCGTGGGGACGCCGGTTCGGTTCATCTACGAGACGATTCTGGTGGGCCTTGATCCTTTAACCGGTCGGCCCCATATCATCGTTTACCCCGATATTTATCGACGGAAAACCAATACCCTTGCCAGGGCTTTGGAGAAGCTCTCCCCCCTCAAGTTGGAGGAGGAAGTCCATCAGGGGGCCTTAAGGGCCCTCCTTGCCCGGCCAACCGGCCAGATGGCCGCCATTCCCTTCCAAGTGGAGGTCTGCTGGGAAGGTGCACCTTTAGATGAGACGGGCTACCGGGTGGGGGACAAGATCATGGTTCCCCTAGAGCCCTTGATGCTTAGGACGGGCCATAAAGGCCTCGGTGGACTTGAACGGACAAGGGCGGGAGGGTCTTGGTATGGTTTGGCGGAAGAAGCTGCGGAGGTTTTAGGCCTTGGCTTTGACCTGAAAGAAGGGGTGCCGGATTTCTACCGGGTATCCCTGCTAGTGGGCGAAGAAGCCCTCGAAAGAGAGACATTCATCCACCGGGGGGAACTCCACGTGGCCGTGGAGGAATTGGCCCGGCGATTGGGGATTCCCTTGGCTTGGGATCGAGATGCTCGCCGTTTGTTAGTCGATCAAACCCCAGTGGACGACTTCTTGATTGTGGCCAACCGGGCCTATCTGTCCCGCAGGCAGCTGGTGGAGCATTTGGGAGTTTGGGTCCCATGGCAGGAAGG
>JAAZLZ010000169.1 GCA_012799075.1 Bacillota bacterium | reverse complement strand
TGGTCAACAGCATAAATATGAAACTCGCCTTTTTCGATGGCCCTCAGGACTTCATCCTTCAGGAGCAGGTTGGGGATGTTTTGGCGGGGGATGAGAACCCCTTGATGCCCTATTAGCCCCTTGGCAAGGCAGGCGGCAAAAAACCCTTCTACCTTGTCCGTGATCCCTCCCACGGGCTGGATTTCCCCTTTTTGATTGACGGAGCCGGTAACGGCGATGCCCTGGTCGATAGGCAGATCGGCGAGACTGGACAAAATCGCATAAAGCTCGGCGCTGGAAGCGCTGTCTCCTTCGATCCCTTCGTAGAGCTGCTCAAAACACAGGCTGGCAGATAGGGCCAAAGGCTTATCCTGAGCATAATTGCCTGCTAGGTAGCCGCTTAAGATCAACACCCCTTTGCTATGGATGGGGCCGCCCATCTCCACCTCCCGTTCGATATTGATGACACCCTTCTGGCCCATGAAGGTCCTGGCGCTGATCCGGGAGGGTCTTCCAAACCGGTAGTCGCCCAGATCGATGATGGAGATGCCGTTGACCTGTCCCACCTTTGACCCTTGAACATCCACCATCAAATCTCCCCGGCCGATGCGTTCCTGGATCTTCTCTTCCAATCGATTGGAGCGGTAGGTTTGCTCCCGGAGCCCCCGGAGGACGTGCTCCTCCTTGACGACCGGGGAGCCCTCCAGCAAAGCCCAAGCGGCGGATTCAAGGATAATCTTGCCGATCTCGCTAAAGCGTGTGGATAGCTTGCGCCGATCCCCGGCCAGCCGGGATCCGTAATCGACCACCCGCGCGGCTGCCTGTCTATCTAGGTGGGGCAGATCCTCCCGGCGGCAGAAGGTGCCAATGAACTCCAAATAAGCTTGAATGTTGCCTTCATTCCGATCCATCTCGGTATCGAAGTCGGCCCTAACCTTGAAGTGGTCCTGGAAATCCTCATCCAAGCTGTACAGTAGATGATACAAGGTGGGATTGCCGATGAGGACCACCTTCAGCTCCACCGGAATTGGTTCGGGACTGAGGGTAGTTGAAGGGAATAGGCCCAACTGGTTGGCATAGTCCTCAACCCTTATCTCGCCGGTGGTCAACACCCGTTTCAATCCATCCCAGGCCCAGTAGTTGCGCAGCAAATCTACCGCTTGGAAGATCAAGTAGCCCCCGTTGGCCCGGTGAACGGCTCCTGGCCTAAGCAAGGTGAAGTCGGTGCTGACCGCCCCGAGTTCATGGCGATATTCAATCTTGCCAAAGAGGTTTTGAAAAGTCGGGTTGGTCTCAAAGACAACCGGCCCGCCCTGGGTCAGGGAGTTATCCACGAAGAGATTGACTTTGTATTTAGCAAAGGTCCGCAGCCGGGCGGAGTGGCGCAGCCAAGGCAGGGGCGCCTCCTCCCCCTCTTCGCCTTTGAAGTCATCCAGGTTCTCAATGATATTCTGCCGCATTTGGGCAAGGTAGTTGGCCATCCGGGGGAAGGCCCCATACTTCTCCTGCAGTTCGGCCACAGGGGGCTCCACAACAGCTAAGGCCACCTCTTGCTCTAAGATGCGAAGTTCTTCCCTGGCCTGCTTTTCCAACGACCGCAGCTTGCGCAGCAGCTCCCCCAATTTCGCCTGGACTTCCTTGTTGCCCTCTTCGATCTTCCGCCTCTCCTCCGTGGGCAGCATGTTGAACTCATCCTGCTCCAAAGCTTTTCCGTCCCGCATCGGAATGGTCATGAAGCCGCTGCCGGTCCGCCGCAGGCTGAACCCCAGAACCTCCACCTGGGCTTCCAGTCCTTCAATCAGTTCCTGGCTGCGTTCTTGGAAGCCGCTGACCCTGTTTGTCCGGCGTTTCTCGTAGTCCTCCCCTTCAAAGACCTTGGGGAGCTCAACTTGCAGCTCCTCGATCAGTTCGTCGATATCCCGGACAAATTCCCCGCCTCGCCCAGGGGGCAGGCTCAAGGCCAGGGGTTGATCAACCCGTTCGAAGTTGTGGACATAGCACCAGTCCCTCGGCCGGGGTCGATCCTTGGCCATCTTGCCGATGAGCTCCCGGGCGTAGGTGCTTTTTCCCGTGCCCCCCCGCCCGGTCATGAAAATGTTGTAGCCCTTATGGTCCACTTCAAGCCCGAAATAAAGGGCCTGGGCCGCCCGTTCCTGGCCGATCAGCCCCCCAAGGGACGGCAGGAACTCGGTCGTGTCAAAATCCCATCGGGATGCATCACACTTATGGAATGCCTCTTCTAATGGCACTCGATATCTTTTCTTGTCCACTAACACCCGCACCGCTCCCTTTTTCACTTCATCGGATGGAGGTTAGCTTTCCCCCGGACAACCTGAGCAGACGATGGCAGTATTGCCGGGCCAGCTCAACATCATGGGTTGCCGCCACCGCGCCCATGCTCTCCTTCTCAACAGATGCTCGCAATAGGGAAAATAGCAGGTGGGAGTTCCCTTCATCCAGGCTGCCCGTCGGTTCATCGGCCAGCAAAGCCTTGGGTCGGCCGACTAAGGCCCGGGCGAGGGCCGCCCGCTGCCTTTCCCCGCCGGAAGCCTCACTGGGCTTGCGCTTAGCCAGGTCCCCCAAACCCAAGTCCTGGAGAAGCCGGCGGGCCCGGGCAAGTTCATCGCAGCTGGGCCGGCGCCCGGCCAGGTGAATCGGGATAATTAGGTTCTCCCACAGGGTAAACTCCGCCAGCAGGCAGGAATATTGAAAGACAAAACCCAACTGGCTGCTGCGCACGGCGGCGGCATCGTCGCCGACAAGTTCGGTCGAGTCCCTTCCTTGGATGTACACGCGGCCTTGGGTGGGTCCATCGAGCAGGCCGAGGATGTTCAACAAGGTGGACTTGCCGCTCCCGGATACTCCTACAATGCCCACCAGCTCCCCCGGAAAGACAGCTAGATCTACTCCCCTTAGGACATGGACCGGAGGCTTCCCTTGATATAGCTTATGCACTTGCTTAAGTTCCAAAACCGGTCCTCTATTCACTGACTAGGACCTCAGCAATCTTCTGCCGACTGACCTCCCGGGCAGCTGCCAAACCTGCTCCCCCGGCGACGATCAGGGCCGCTCCCCCGGCAAGGATCAGGTCCTTCCCCTTGATCACAACGGGAAGATGCTGGGCAAAGGTAAGTTCGGGCACGTGGATGGGTCGTCCCTGCAGCCACAATAGCAAGGACAGTCCCAAGAGAAAGCCAAGGACAATCCCTGCCACCCCCAACAAGACCCCTTGATAGAAGAAAATCCGGGCCAGAAGGCCGCCCTTGGCCCCCAGAGCCCGGAGCACCCCGATATCCCGTCTTTTCTCCCATACGTTAAGCCAGAGAATATTGCCCACCCCGATCCCCGCCACCGCGAAGGTGGCTAGGACGATGATCATCAGGGCCCTCTGTTCCACCTTGGCCGTGGCCAACAGATTTTTGTGCCTAACCTGCCAGGATCTGACCCAAAGGCCGGTCAAAGCCTGAAGGGACTCGGCTCGCTGCCCGACCTGAAGGGGGTCGCTAAGATACACAGCCAGGCCCGTAACCTGATGGGGCAAATAACCCAACATCTCCTGGGCCGCGTCCAAGGGCAGGTAGACCATTCCTCGATCGTATTCTTCCAGGCCCGTTCGAAAGAACCCCAAGACGGGAAAGGACCGGCTGTTCCCCCGGCCTCCAATGACGATTGCTTCAGACCCCGGATCGAGCCCCAGGGCCAGGGCTAAATCCTCCCCGATGAAGATCCCCTCTTCATCTTCGGATCTGACGGTCAAGTAGGGGGCAAGTTGGACTTTGGGGTCCCTTAGTCCCCGCAGGTATACCCCCCGGGGAAGGAGTCCGGTCCGGCCCAGGAGGACCTGACCCTGGACATAGGGCTCGACGGACTGGACATAGGGCTCTTTGCCCACGGAGGACTGCCATGCTTCAAACCCCTCCAAGGGCAAGTCCACCCCGGCCAAGAGCTCAAGGTGGGCCTCCAGCCCCAGCAGGCGCTGGATCAAATAGTCGTTGAGGCCATTAGTGATGCCCATGACCATAATCATTACTGCCACCGCCACCGCCACGCCCCCGGCGGCGACCCCGCTGACCCGAGGGCGATGGAAGATGTAACGTGCGGCCATCCAAAGGGAAAATGGCATCCGTTGGCCCCCTCACTCATTTGTGCCTTGATCCGATAATTCGTTCCCCCAGGAGGAATTCCCTTTCAAAGCTAAGAATACTATCGATGTCACCCTATGTGTGCGAAAGAGGTGGTTAGTTCATGGAGGTTGAACGTTGTTGGAGTCATAGGATATTGCCCATCGTACTTCTCTTGTTGCTTTTGACCGGCTGCACCGGTGAACGAGTCCGGGTGGAGGTGCCCCCCAAAGTACCGACGGAAGGGATCAAGACCATCGCCATCCTGGAGTTCACCAACGAATCCGAAGACCCGGGCCTAGCCAGGGAAATGGAATCAGTCCTGATCGATTACTTCCGCGACCGAGGTCAATTTACATTCATTGAACGACACCGCCTTCAAAATGTTCTAGGTTACCGGTCCTTGAGGACTTCCAGTCCCAGGGGACTCCAAGAGCTCGGTTCTGAGCTGGGAGTAGACGCCTTTATCATTGCCTCCGCTACATATTATCTGGAAGACATCAACGTCGAACCTCCTCGTCGCTACACTGCGGGCCCCAAAGGGGAGGACAGCTACTGGCTTTCCCGCCAGGTGACGACGGTTATTGTGGAGATGGTGGCCCGGGTGGTCGACGCCCGAAGCGGGATGATCATTTACTCCAAGAGCACCGAGGGGCGGGGCGAAAACTACCAAAACATAAGGTTCCCCAACTGGCCGGGTTCACAGCTTCAGCCGCCTCCCTTCCAGTTTATTCCCAGACCGAACCGGGCCGATGTTTATTCCACCCGCCGGGAAGCCATCCGGTCGGCGGTGACCTTCTTTGCCCAGGATTTTTATCCCACTTATAAGTATGTCCGCGTTGAGGACTAAATTCGTCGGGGGGACGCTGGCAAGCTCCCCCCGTCCCCTCCATCGACAAGTTTCTTCTTTTATGAAACAATGAACGACAATGTCGCCGACAAGGCTAAATTAGCAGGTCCCCAAAAAAGGGACAAGACGCGATATGGCGAAGTAGTATTCACGACTCTGCTAGGGGGTGAGCTTGGAACCTGAGGCGTGCATGGCTGCACTAAAAAGACTATTACTTTATAGAAGGAGTGTTTATACCTGATGAAGCGACGGTCTTTTGGCATGTTGTTGGGTCTTGCTCTGTTGGCAGCCCTTGTTGTCGGTCAAACGGTAGCAGCTAAGGAATACACTTTGCGGTGGGCCCACTCATATCAACCGGAACACCCCTTCCATGTGGCGGCGGAAATGGTTGCCAAGGATGTGGCGGAAAAAACGGGCGGGAACGTAAAGATCAATGTCTATCCTGCCGGTCAGCTGGGCAGCGAAAAGGACATCGTTGAAGGCTTGGCCATGGGCACCTTGGATATGGTCATCGCCGGCCCCGGCGAACTCGGGAAATGGCATAAACCCATCTTGGTAATGGAAGCAGCCTATGTCTTCCGGGATGTGGACCATATGTACAAAGTGGTGCGGGGTGAAGTCGGCCAAGAGCTTTGGGGCGGCTTGCTGGAGGAGACGGGCATGCGTGTGCTGGATACCTGGTACTACGGCACCCGCCATGTAACTTCGAATAAGCCCGTTTACACCCCCAACGACATGAAGGGAATGAAGCTGCGGGCTCCCGACATGCCAATGAGTATTGCTAATACCAAGGCCATGGGCGCCAGTCCCACCCCGATGGCCCTGAGCGAAGTCTACCTGGCCTTGCAGCAGGGTGCTGTCGACGGACAGGAGAACCCCATTGCTACTATCGCGGCCAACCGGTTTTACGAGGTCCAGTCCTATTTGAACATGACGGGACACGTTGTGCAGGCAACGCCGG
Organism: Bacillota bacterium; assembly: GCA_012799075.1. Taxonomy (GTDB): domain Bacteria; phylum Bacillota; class Limnochordia; order JAAZLZ01; family JAAZLZ01; genus JAAZLZ01. The sequence continues at coordinate 5,848 of JAAZLZ010000169.1, read as the reverse complement.
TGGCTATTAATGAGATGGCTTTCCAGAACCTGCCCGGGGAATATCAGGACGTCTTAGTCAGCAGCATTGCCAAGCATACTGACATCGTCCGGGGCATGATTGCCGACTATGAAGCTGAATGGCTGGACAAGTTCCAGGAGTTCGGCATGAAAATCGTCGAATCGGATATCGATGCCTTCATGGCGGCCACCAAGGTCATCCCCCAGGAGTTCGGCAGCCAATGGGGCGAGGGACTCTATGAAAGGATCCAACAAGTCCAATAATCTGGCAGCTTAACCAAAGTTGCGGGAGCAGGTTCGCCCTTGAACCTGCTTCCCTTTGTGCATCATAGGAGGTCCATTATGAAAAAGTTGTCGGAGTTATACAATCGGCTGGAAGAGGCAGTCTGTCTCTCACTGTTGCTTTTGATCACTTTCCTCATGGCCCTGCAGGTGTTTTGCCGATACGTACTCCATGCGCCCCTGGTCTGGAGTGAAGAGCTGGCTCGTTATGCCTTCATCTGGATGGCCTTCATCGGATCGGCCTACACGGCCCGCAAAAGGGGACATGTCTCCATTGAACTGTTCGTTAACCTGCTGCCTAGGACCCTGCGCATCGTGGTGGAAATTGCCGTGAGCATCTTGATTGTAGCCACCATCATCAAGGTCCTTCCTGAATCAGTCCGTTTCACCAAGTTCATGGGCCGGACAGGATCTTCCGCGATGAATCTGCCGATGAGCTACGTGTACGCGGCGGTGCCCATCGGTTTGACCCTAACGGGCATCCGCATCCTGGGGTGGACCGCCGAACTCATCGGGTCCCTGCTTAAACCCAAGCTCAACGATGATCTGTCCTAGTTACCCTACCTGAGAGGAGTGTCCGACCTGTGCTTCTGCTGTTGGGAGTTTTTATCATCCTAATCATGGCCAGGGCCCCGATTGCGTTCGCCCTATTGATCTCATCGGTTACTTATTTGACCAGGTATGGGGGAGTGCCCTTACGGGTAGTTACCCAGCGAATGGCAGCGGGGCCAGACTCTTTTCCTTTGCTTGCGGTGCCCCTCTTCATCATGGCGGGAAGCCTGATGAATACGGGAGGAATTACGGAGCGCATCTTCGATTTCGCCCGGACTTTAGTTGGACACTGGACGGGAAGTCTGGGCCATGTCAACATTTTGGCCTCAATCATCTTCTCCGGCATGTCCGGGGCCGCCATTGCCGATGCGGGAGGTCTGGGGGTCATCGAGATCGAGGCTATGCGGGCCGAAGGCTATGATGATGACTTTAGCGTGGCCATCACCGCGGCTTCGTCCACCATTGGACCAATCATTCCCCCCAGCATCCCCATGGTTGTCTACGGGGTTGTGGCAGGGGTATCGGTGGGGGGGCTTTTCATCGGCGGCATCATCCCCGGTTTGCTGATGGCAGTCTCATTGGGGATCATGGTCTATTACTATGCGGTTAAGAGAAATTACCCCAAGCATCCCAAGGCCACTTTGCCTGAACTTTGGCAGTCCCTCAAGGCCTCTTTCCTGCCTCTGATGACCCCCGTCATCATTATCGGAGGCATTTTCACCGGGGTATTCACTCCGACCGAAGCGGCCGTCGTCGCCGTTATTTACGCAACTATCCTCGGGACCGTCATTTACGGGGAGCTGACCTTGAAGGACTTGCATCGGATCTTGCTAGATACGGTGGAAACCACCGCGTCGGTTATGCTCATCGTGGCTACAGCCTCCCTGTTCGGATGGATTTTGGCTCGGGAGCAAATACCCCAGCTGGTGGCTGAGGGCCTCCTGGGCTTGACGACGAATCCAATCCTCCTCATGCTCTTGATCAACATCTTCCTGTTGATCGTAGGGTGTTTCATGGAGACGACAGCAGCTTTGACAATCCTCATTCCGGTCCTGCTGCCGACGGTAACGAGCGTAGGCATTGATCCGCTGCACTTTGGTCTGGTCATGATATTGAATCTGATGATTGGACTGCTTACCCCGCCCCTGGGCATGGTGCTTAATGTCCTGGTTAGCGTATCAAAGGTGCCCTTTGAGGATGTAGCCCGGGCTACAATGCCTTTCTTGGTGCCACTGATCGTGGTTTTGCTCCTCATCACCTACATCCCGGGTCTAGTACTCTGGCTGCCCCGGGTGGTAATGGGCATCTAAGGGAAAAGCCCCCGGACGACGGGGGCTTTCAAGATCTTAGGTCAACGATCGATAGCCTCGCTTTCCCCCAGGAACTCCGCGAGTTCCTCGTTGCTGGGGAGTCCCTCAATGTCCCCGGTCACCGTCACGGCGAAGGCACCAACGGCATTGGCCAGACGGGCGCATTCATCTAAGGGATAGTTCCGGAGCAAGCCGACGAGAAAGCCCGCGGCAAAAGCATCACCGGCCCCGACAGGGTCAACCACCCGCTTGACGGTAAAGCCCGGCGACCGGAAGCGATTGCCATCCTTGTCCGCAACGTAAGCTCCTTCGGCACCCAGCTTCACCGCAACCAGGGAAGCCCCAAGACTTAAAATCTGATCGGCAATGGCCACCGGATCCCGGGTGCCTAAGATGACTTCGGCTTCGCCCACCCCTGGGAGGACGATATCGGCCCTGCCCATAAGATCCACTAGGACTCGGCGGGCCTCGGCGGCGCTCCACAATCGCAGGCGCAAATTAGGATCGAAGGAGATCTTCACCCCCAACTTGCGCGCCATTTCCATGGCCGCAAGGACGGTTTCGTGGCAACTGACGCTCAAGGCAGGGGTGATCCCCGAAAGATGAAGGAACTTGGCGCTGCCGATGTATTCTTCGTCCAGGTCATCGGGGGTCATCAGGCTGGCTGCCGAGTAGCGCCGATAGTAGTAAACCTTCGTTTCCCCCAATTCCCGTCTCTCCTTGAACATAAGGGCCGTGGGGGCCTCGGAATCAAAGGACACCCGGGAGGTGTCCACCCCCTCCCCCCTGATGCTGTGCAGGACAAACCTGCCCAGCTCATCATCCCCCAGTCTGCTGATCCAACCTGCGGTATGTCCAAGGCGAACAACACCAATGCAAAAATTGGACTCGGCCCCACCAATCTGTTTGGTAAAACGGTGAACATACCGTAAAGGACCGCTAGTCTCAGGGTTCATCAAAACCATCGTCTCTCCTAGGGCAACTACTTCCGGCACATGCGTTCCCTCCCTTGATTGTCAGCCAATCCGATACTGACTGAGCTTGTCCATGTCGAAAGCCAAGCCGTGTCCTGGCACTTCCGGAGGAGCGATCTTGCCATCCCTTAGAATCAAAGGCCTTTCGAGGACATGGTCCAGGCGATAGGCATGGCGCTCGGCAAACCAGCTGGCAGGCGAGGCAGCCAATAGATGGACCTGGATTTCCTCAGCATAATGGGTGGTAATGGGGAGATTGTGCGTCTCGGCCAGGGCGGCCACCTTCAACCATTCGGTGATGCCGCCTAAGGTGATTGCATCAAGCTGCACCACATCGAGGGCCTGGGCAGACAGATATCGTTGAAACTCGTATTTGGTGTGGAGGTTCTCCCCGGCGGCAACCCGCATGGTCAGGGCCTGGGCCACCTGGCGATGGCCATCCACATCATCAGGGATCAAAGGTTCCTCCAACCAGACCACATCGAACTCTTCCAGGGCTTTGCCCATGCGGATGGCCCCAGCCGCGGTCCATTTCATGTTGGCATCAACCATCAGTTCGATCCCATCACCCACCAACCGGCGAACGAGGGCCACCCGATGAAGGTCTTCCCGGGGATCATCTCTGCCCACCTTGATCTTGACGGCTGAAAACCCTTCGTCGAGGAAACCCTCCACTTGGGCAATGAGTTCCTCATCGGACAGGTTCAAATCGACGCCGCTGCCGTAGGCGGGAATCTCCCGTCGGTGGCCTCCTAGCAGTTTATACAGAGGCAAGCCTGCGACCTTTCCGGCGATGTCCCACAGGGCAATATCGATGGCTGCCAGGGCAAAGGCGGCCAGTCCGCCACGGCCCACCCAATGCACCCGCCTCCACATCTTCTCCCAAATACCTTCGATGAGCAGGGGGGCCTCCCCCACCACCTCCTCCGCGAGGTAATCATCGATCAAGCTCTTGATGGCGGTACCGCCCACACCAATGGTATAGGCATACCCAAGGCCTGTAGGTCCTTCGTCCGTCTCCACCCAAAGGATTACCAGCTCCACCTGGTTCATGGTGCCATGCAAAGCATCCTCTGCCGGCCGAAGCAGCGGGACTTTATACAGCGCACTTGAAAGATTGCTGACCCGCACAGGACCACCCCCTTCATCATTGTCACCCATGGATGTCTTCTCTCTGGGGAAATACTTTCCTGCTCGGGGATAAGACCCTTTCTATGGTATAATATACCCACAATTTACATGTCGGGAGGCGCCTATGAAACTAGTAAGCTTTCGTCAGGATGGCAGACAACAAGTAGGGGCGTTGGTGGAACAAGGGATAGTGGCCCTGCAGGCCGCGTATGCAGCGGTGTTGGGAGGAAGCGACGGGGCCTATCGAAAAGCTGAGGCCTTGATTCCCAATGACATGGTATTGTTTTTGCAGGGCGGTGGGGATGCCCTCCAGGCCGCTAAAGAGGCCGTTGCTTACGCAGGTGGGAAGGTCGGCCCCCGGGGGGAGAGACTCCTTTGGCAGCAAGAGGATGTGGAGCTTCTGGCCCCGGTGCCCCGGCCGACGAAAGTCATCTGCATCGGCCTGAACTACAAAGACCACGCGAAGGAAAGCGGTGCCGAGCTGCCCGTAGAACCGGTCCTGTTCTCCAAGTACGCAACGGCGGTCATCGGACCTGGGCAGGCAATCCGGCTCCCGGAGATGTCCAAGGAAGTGGACTATGAGGCTGAACTGGCCTTCGTCATCGGGACCGGGGGAAAGGACATCCCGGTGGAAAAGGCCCTGGATCATGTGGTGGGTTATACCTGTCTCAACGATGTCAGCGCTCGCGATCTGCAATTCCGGGATGGTCAGTGGATGAAGGGCAAGACCCCTGATACCTTCGCTCCCATGGGCCCCGCTCTGGTAACTGCGGACGAAGTGGGGGATCCCGGCAAGCTTGCCATTAAGCTCGAGCTTAATGGCAAAGTGATGCAAAGCTCAAGCACCGATCAACTCATCTTCCCGGTGCCGGAGCTGGTAGCCTTCCTCTCCCGCCTGATCACCTTAGAGCCAGGAGATGTGGTGGCCACCGGCACTCCCTCGGGGGTGGGCTTTGCCCGCAAACCACCCGTCTTCCTGAAAGAGGGGGATACGGTCACCGTCGAGATCGAGAAGTTGGGCCGGCTGACCAACCCGGTGGTTGCCGACTAGGATCGCCAGGGGGCGGTTTAAACGCCGCCCTCTTTTTTCACCCGCCGAATCCCTCCCTGGGGATAATTAGTCACCGTCACCCCAATGACCACCAGGGCCGCCCCTAGCAGGTGGGCCGGCGTCAGCTGTTCTCCTAGGATCAGCCAGCTGAAAAACAGAGCCGATATGGGGACGATGTTGATGAAGATCCCCGTTCGGCTGGCGCCGATGAGATTGATGCTGTTGTACCACATGAGAAAACAAAGGCCCGATGAGAAAAGACCAAGATAGGCAACGCCCAGCCAAGCCTCTAAGGGGATGAGGGAAAGCTGCTGACCTCCCTCCAGGACCACCAGGGGCAGGCACCAGAGAATGCCAAAGAACGTTGCCCATAATGTCGCGATCAAGGGCGATATATCCCTCATCACCCGTCGCCCGGTCACCGAATAGATGGCCCAGGAAAGAACCGAAGCCAAAAAGAACAGATTGCGCCAGCCCGAAGCCCCCAGTTCCCTAGCCCCATGCCACAGAACAACCATCACTCCCGCAAAGGATATGGGGATGCCCACC
>JAAZLZ010000168.1 GCA_012799075.1 Bacillota bacterium | reverse complement strand
GGCCTCCAGGTGGGAGTTTTGTACGTAGACGGCTTTGATATCCGCGGTCTCTTCGCTGAGCCCATTGAACATTTCCATGATGCCCTCCAACTGGGCTTCGATCTTTTGCAGGCTCGTATCCCGGAAAGACTTTGGCGGCAACAGTACTTCCAAGTCTCTGGAAAGCTTAAGCAGCTGCCCGTGGAACTCTTCCTCCCCAACCCCGGGGGAGCATTTCTCCAGTACTTCCCGAAAGGCGCCGATGGCCTTGCCGACAGAAGTGAACTTGCGCTCGATAAGCATTCGGGCCACAGACAATTCATCGAAAACAGCTTGTCCATCCAAGGCTTTAGCCCGCTCCTTGACCGCTCGCACCGCGGCGGTCAGGCTGGGCATGCCCTGGGCCAGTTGGGATAGATGGGGCAAAGTATTTGAATAAAGTTCCGACAGGAGTCCCGCCCGGAGACTGGAGGAGATGATGCTCCCCTCTACGCTGATCCCGCCGCCCCCTTCGATCTGGGCCCCGTCTGCGATCCCGCCCACCTGAACGGTGCCCCGAGCAGAGATCTGAACGTTCTCCGCCACATCCCCATGGACCACCACATGCCCTGTAAACCGGATGTTGCCCGTAGCCAGCCCCGCATCCCCCGCCACCGTGTAGACAGGAAGCACCCGGAGGAGTCCCTTGGCATTGCTGGGCTTGCCCCCGACAACGGCCAAGGCCTTGCGGCCCCCCTCAATCAGGGCAACCCCCTGGCCCGCCCGGAGATTGACTTTCTTGGGGGGTCTTGGTTCGATTATCTCCCCCGTCACCTTCATCCCCGGCTTGCCGGGCTGTCCCTCATGTTTAACGGCCAGGACCTCTCCTTCCTCCACCGCGGGGATCTGGGTCAACTCATAAAAGTCGATCCTTTGGGCGTCAGAATTGACCAGGCGCCTTCCCCCGGAGAAGCAATTAGCATATTCAATCCGCTCATCGATGGGAGGGGCCGGGGGAGTCCCTTGGGCAGCCAAAACCCGCTCCCCCTCCGTCAGGGCTGAAGCCTTGGCCAAGGCCCCATCATCAATGCCATGGACAACTCCGGCTTTCTGCAGCAAGGCCTTCAGCTCGGCCGGAGACTGCCCCTTGGGCAGGGGGCGCTCCTTGACCGATGCCGCAAGCACCAAGAAGGGGGAAGGGGGCCGATCCTCTAGCTGATGCCGACGGCCAGCCGTCGCTTCCACGACTAAATACGCGCTCATCCCATCTGAATCGATCTCCACCCGGACCTCCCAGACGGGCTCCTCATCCGCGAATTCCACCTTGACTTCTTCATGGCCCCATAGTTCAAAGGGACCCTCTTGGAGGGCTCCGTTGACTAGGACCTTAAGGCCCTCCCCCGGAATGATCTGGGCCGGAGTACCGGTTCCTTGGGGAGCTTCAATCAAAAGCCGACCAGCCTCGATCCTGGCTAGCCCCGGCACGTCAAGGCTCACTTGCGGCAACGCCTTAATGATCGCGGGCCGGGCTCCAACGCCAAGGAAGCCGGGGGCTGCTTCCTGGATGAGCTCAACTTCCAGTTTGTCCCTGGAGATGCCGAAGATAGCCTCGGCTTTCTCCAGGGCTTCATCTAATGTCGCACCCTCCACAATGGTTGGATCAATTTGATTTTTCACCCGATCCGCCTCCATGGTTGAAAGTTCAAAGTCTTCAGCAGGACTGAGGCGGCTTCAGTCAGGCTCCGGGGAAATGCGGGAGCCCCCTCTGCTATTGGGACCCTTCCTCTTAGATTAATATTTCGACAAGAAAGGCCTCTTCCCTGCCCATAAAGGTCGCCGGCAATTCCCCCAATACTTTGTGAAAAAAGGGAAAAGGGCAGCAGGGATTTACAGATCCGTTATCGAACATCCATCCGGGTGATAGCATTGACCACACGTATACCCAAGCCCACCCTCGAACGACTACCCTTGTATCACCGGGCAGTGGAAAGCTACCTGGCCAAGGACCAGGAAGCGATTTCATCCCAGGAACTGGGTCGAGAAATTGGGGTGGACGACTATCAGGTGCGTAAAGACTTAAGCTGGCTTGGCGCCGGCGGACGGCCCGGCTACGGCTATGAGGCCCGTCATCTCCTTGAGCGCTTCGAAGAGGTCCTCGGGCTGAAAAGGGATCACACAGCCGTTGTCATCGGAGCGGGACATTTGGGCACCGCCCTTAGCCACTACAGCGGCTTTCGCCGCTACGGCCTGAGGATCCTAGCCCTGTTCGACCGGGACCCAAACAAGGTGGGCAAGCAGCTGGGTGACATTCCTATCTTAGATATCGGCGAGCTTGGAAGCATCATCAAGGAGCAGCATGTACCCCTGGCCATCATCACCGTGCCCGCGCCAGAGGCCCAACGGGTAGTTAATCTTGCCGTCGAGGCGGGGATCAAGGCCATCTGGAACTTTGCCCCCGCCAGCATCCAAGTGCCCCCGGAAATAATTGTTCGCAATGAAGACCTGGCCGTTGGCCTGGCTACCCTCTCCCACTACATCGTGTATGGTCGGCCATCCGATTGAGCTTGTAAAGGAGGGAGCCGCGAAAAGCGGCTATTGAAATGCGAACCTTTTCCATCACCAAGACGGGACTGTTGTTGGCGGCAACGATCGTTTTGCAGTTGGCTGGTCTTCCCCAGCCCGTTACAGGTCCGGTAGTGAACATGATGCTCTACATATCAACCCTGGCCGTAGGCATCGGGGGTGCAGTCATCATCGGCTGCCTGACCCCCATCGTAGCTTTTACCCGGGGGATTTTGCCCCCGCCCCTTGCCCCTGCTATTCCGTTCATCGCCCTGGGCAACGCCTTGCTCAGCGTCGTCTACGGGGTCTTGTACCCTCGAAGCAGGGTCCTGGCCATCCTGGCCGCATCGCTCTTTAAGTACCTGCTGCTAGCCGGCGCGGTGCGCTTTGTGATCCAGGTGCCCCCTGGAGCTGCCGTTGCCCTCCAGGCGCCCCAGCTCCTAACGGCCCTTGGCGGCGGAGCATTGGCTTGGCTCCTCCATAACCCCCTTAAAGGGGCCGGCATCATCGACGAAGACTGATCAAAGAATAATGGGGTCCGTACCGGCCACATCGGCCACTACCCGAGCCAGTTCCTTGCGGC
>JAAZLZ010000167.1 GCA_012799075.1 Bacillota bacterium | reverse complement strand
CGTGGAATTTCGGTGGCGCAGAATCACGCTGATTCCCATGCGTTTCCTGCCCCGTCTGTGATCCCAACGGTCAGCCGGCGGACTTCTGACTTCAGCATCGGTAGATCACGGAAGCCCTTCACTCGACGCAAACAAGTCTCGATATCTAGCAGACCGGCCGCCACCCAGCGTTGGACCATGGACCCATTCTTCCAGTTCTTTACGTTTCGGGTACGACTTTTGACCTGGTAATTGAGCGATTCAATAGCATTCGTTGAACGGAGGGTTTGGCGAAGAAGACCGCTGATTTGAAGCCTGAGCACCGTAACGGTTTCTTCTAAGCCTTCACGGAGACTGGCTGCTGCATCCGGATAATTGGACCCTAGCGATGTTGCAAGGCTTCTAAGGGCCTGAAGAGCCTCCCCGGCATCGTCCATCGACCAGGCCTGTCTCATTTTCCGTTTGACCCAGGGCTTTTGCTCCTTGGGGAGATAATCAAGGACATTCTGCAGCTTATGGACATGGCACCTTTGGATCAATACTCGATTCCCGAATACCAACTTGAGGGCGCTCCTCAGGGCCTTCGACCCATCAATTATGGCAAGCAGGCCATCACTGGCATGCAAGCCCCGCTCCTGCAGATCGGTTAATAAATCCTTACATACGGTAGCGTTTTCAGCGCTTCCAATACGCAGCCCCAATATGCGTTTGGTGCCGTCAATCGTAATTCCCATGGCAATAATTACGTGGTATTCGGCAAAGCGAACACCGTCGATCATGACAATGGGGATGTCTAAATCATCAAAACGTCGATGAAGAAGCCGTTCTGCCTCTTTCCTAGTCGCCTTGATGAAATTGCGGCTAACAGTGCTCTTGGAAGTGGAGCCGGGCTCACCATCCAATTCCCACTCGAGCGCCTGCTTATAATTCCGACTAGAGAGCCCATGTAACATCAACTCCATAGCCCTTTCCAACAGAGAATTATCATCCTTCACCAACTCGTAGATCTCCAGGGGAACCTCATGCCCATCGATGGTTCTGACACGGGGGCGTTCAATCGGGACCTTTCGGCCTCCCAGAACAACTTTGGAAGGCTCGGTCCCGTGACGGTAACAGTCTCTATCCTTATTGTGCTTGCCTTTGGGTCCGGTCAATTCGATAACTTGTTCTTGCATCATAGCTTGGAGAACGGTCAGACCAGCCGCTGTGCACAAGGCTACCACTCCATCCTTGAGGGCATCTTGAAGTCGGGCGAAGGACATGACCATGCACAGCTCTCTTGCCTTTTCACAGCGTTCTTTTTCCGTCATTTTACTGGAATGTTCTTTGGACTCGTGGTATCCTGACATTGGCGGTACCTCCATGTTGTGAGATTGTTGTTCGTCAAAACCAATCTATCACAACGAGGCTGGTTACCGCCACCTCAATTTCCACGGATTATGGGACATCCCCTGCCCTAGCTGCCTTGGGCATAATCAAATTCCTTTGGACATGGAACGAGTTCTTTTGGCCTTTAGTGATCACTAGTACAGACTCCATGAAAGTCGTAACCATGGGTTTATCGGAGTTTACAAACATGTACTTTATCGAGTACCACTTGGCCACTGCCGCCTCCATCATCAGCATCATTCCCGTTGTAGTTGTCTTTCTTTTACTCCAACAATGGGTGGTCAAGGCTATTACACTTAGTGGACTCAAAGGATGAACAGCTGTTGCTCACCCCATCACCTTCCTTATCTCCTCCACCTCCGCCGGCGACAAGGACCGAGCTTGGCCTTGGGTCAAGAGGTAAATGCGACAGTTGTCCTCGATCTCCTCCGCGATGCTTAGGGCTTCGGCTAGGCTGGCGCCTAAGGCCACAACGCCATGGTTCTGCAGGAGAAGCCCGTTGGTGAGGGACGCTTCCTTCCGGATTGCATCGGCAAGGGCCTGGGAGCCAGGACGGTGGTAAGGAACAAGAGGGAGATGACGAACTAGATAGGCATAGCCCGGCGTGTAAGGCGGGATGTACCAACCGGGCCCAAGGAGACAGGTTAGGGCAGTGGCATGGGGGGAATGGGTATGGACAATGGCCTTAACATCCTCCCTTGCCTGATAGATGGCCAAGTGCATTGGGCTTTCCTTGGAAGGCCGGCCTTTAAAGAGAGCCCGACCCGTCAAATCCACCCTTGCCAGCTGGTTCTCTGTCAAAGACCCTAGGGATAGGCCGGCAGGGGTGATCAAGAACCCGTCTTCTACCCGTAGACTGACGTTCCCCCCCGACCCGCTGACGAGCCCCCGTTGATACAGTTGGTGACAGATAGCGACTAACGATTTGGCAGAAGCGTCCACCTCAGCATCCCCTTCTAAAAAGAAATTTGGGAGCCCTGGGGCTCCCAATGGTCGACCCTAGGAAACTTACATGCTTCTTTCTAAGAGCCCGATGACGTCCTGTAAAGTAGCCTGGCGAGGGTTAACTAGAGTATTGCCGCTCTTCATGGTTTCCTCAGCAATGGCCGGGATGTTCTCCGGCTTGATGCCCGCCTCGGCAAGCCCCGATGGAATGCCAACGTCAGCAACCAGGTCATCAAGGGCCTGAACTGCAAGGAGCGCTGCCTCTCGAGGTGGCAGCCCGTCAACATCTTCGCCTAAGGCCTTGGCCACTTCAGCATAACGCTCATAATTGGCCATCAGGTTGAATTCCGAGACCCGGGGCAGCATGATGGCATTGGCCAAACCGTGGGACAGCTTATTCTCCCAGCTTCCCAGGGGCATGGCCGCGGAGTGGGCCAATCCCAGGCGGGTCACGTTGAAGGCCATTCCGGCTATTAGGCTGCCCATAAGCATCCCGTCCCGGGCGGCCAAGTTCTTCCCATTGGCTACCGCAGCCCGCAGGTTCTTGCCGATAAGTTCCATGGCGCGATAGGCCAGGGCCATCGAAATAGGGTTGGTATTAGTGTTAACATAGCATTCCAAAGCATGGCTGAGGGCATCCATTCCTGTCGTAGCCGTCATGAAAGGCGGCAGGCTGACCGTTAGCTCCGGGTCGCAAAGAGCCAAGGTCGGAGTCAACTGCCGACCGCTGACAACGGTTTTCTGCTGGCGCTTGGAATCGGTGACAACAGACACCGTCGTTACCTCCGATCCGGTGCCCGCGGTGGTAGGAATGGCAATGACGGTTCCAGCCTTGTTTTCCGCCTTGTTAAAGCCCTCATACCTCAACAAGGGTCCAGGATTCGTGGCAAGCAGCGCTACGGCCTTAGCCGAGTCCATGGAGCTGCCTCCGCCGACCCCGATGACTCCATCACAGTTCTTTTCGGCATAAAGTTCATAGGCCCTTTCAATGGTGGTATCGAGGGGGTTTTCTTCCACCTCGGCAAAGACCGTCGCTTCGATCCCTGCCTCTTTGAGGGAGGCTAGGATGCCCTCTAACAGGCCAACCTTTTCAATCCCCGGATCAGTCACAATGAGTATGCGGGAACAGCCCAAATCCCTCGCATATTTGCCTGCTTGCTTGCTGGCCCCAATCCCGTATACTATGTCCGTCCCCATCGCATAATTAAAAATTCTGGCCATTACAGCCACCTCCCCGGATGATTCTCTTGCATCTACCGTCCTAGCCTAGAATAGTACACCTCCCGGAGCTAGACGGGACACCAATGGGATTCCCTACAAGATCGACTACGCCACCAATGAGCTAATTTCCTCCTATAGTGGCAAAAGACAGACTAGACTCCTAGAATAATGGTAGCTCCACTCTGACAGCGCAGGAATATCGTCGTTGGCAACCAAATAGTATGCAAAGACCAATGCGGGAGGACGGCCTTGATTGAAATAAGAGGAAACGCAAGTCTTTGTCGCGGTTGTCGGATATGCGTCGCGTTTTGTCCTTGTGGGGCCCTGGTTTTCCAAGGAGAGACACCTCAAGTGCTGGAGGATAAGTGCCTTTCCGATGGTCATTGCGTTGCTGCGTGCCCCCACGGCTTGATTCGGGCTCCAAGTCAGTTGGAGAAGATCCGAGCCTGGCTGACGGATGATTACGATGTGGCGGTAAGTCTTGCCCCCTCCTACAGTGTTTTGGCTAAGGAACCGCTGAAAATCGTTGCTGCTTTGCGGGGGCTGGGCTTTTGCCGGGTTGAGGAGACCATCTCCGTCCTTGAGGATACTGTCCGAAGCCGCATCCTCCTGGTGGAACAATCGGGCGGGCCGGTGTTTTCATCATCCTGCCCCGCGGTGGCAGCTCTAATTCAAGGGGATTTTCCCCATCTTGTACCTTACCTTGCTCCCCTACCCTCACCCATGGTGGCCCACAGCCGCGTTCTGCGAAAAAAGCTGGGGCCTGGGGGCAAAGTAGTATTCATCGGACCCTGCCAAGCAAAGAAAAGGGAAGCTGCCACGGAGAAGGGAGCAGCGAACGGCGTCCTTACCTTCACCGAACTATGGGCCTGGCTGCAGGATGAAGGCATTCAGCTGGATTTGCTTCCCGAGGAGATGATGGACGGTGATTATGAGCCTACGTCCCGGATCGGTCTTTTGGCGATGACCATTTCCGGGCTGGACCGCTGCCGGGACTACCTGGCGGCTTTTCGACCGGACAAGGAAGGCCCCCGGGTCCTTGAGCTTTTAGCCTGTGCAGGAGGCTGCCTGTACGGTCCAGGCATGCCGCCCGTAGAGAACCGGGAGATGATGCTTTTGGACCAATTGAATCGGGAAGGAGGGGTGTAAAGTGACAACGGGAGTAATCACGGTCAAGGTCTTTTCTCCCCATCGGGATCTCTTGGATGTCAAATACAGGCGAGAAGGGTTCAAGATCTCCCTGGAGATGGGCTCGACCCTGAACGACCTCTTGACTGTCCTAAAGGAGATGAGCCCTGCCCTGGAAAGTCTGGAAGCCGATTTCGGCCGCGGACAGGTCATGATCGCCCAGGGCAGCCAGCGTATCCATGACCTTAGCGTTCCCATCCAGTTTGGGCAAACGATCTGGGTCGTTGATTCTACCCAGGGGGGATAACCTTATTCCGGAGGCGGTGGCGGAGATTCTCCACTGCGCCTGCCAACAGCAACAGTCCACCCAAGGGGGGAATCACGTATAACCAGGCTCGAAACCCCCGGTAGCGAAGGAAGAAGCGGCAACCCGAGGTGGTGAAATAAAGGAGGGTTGCCGCCCCAACGAGGAACGAAGCCCAATCAGCCGTCTTCCGGAGGGGCTGGGACAAACAGGAATAAAGGGCGTCAATCCGCAAATGGCTGCCCTCCACAATTCCCGCGGCGCCGCCGGCGAAGACCATCCAAAGGAGAAGGGTCTTCGTCAGTTCACCGGCCCAAAGCAAAGGATAGCCAAAGATGAGCCGGATGAGGATGTTGAGCATGACAAGACCCAACATCACTGGAATCAAGCCGCCCGCGACTCTCCCCAGCCGATTGATCATAGGGCATACCCCCGGAAATTAGTAGACGCCATGCTCCTGGAGGGCTTCCCACATGGCCATCACATTGGCCGGGGGAACGTCCGCCTGGATGTTGTGGACCGTTGTGAACACAAAGCCGCCGCCGGGAGCCAAATCATCGATGCGGCGTTTTACTTCATCTTTCACCTGCTGGGGGGTCCCATAGGGAAGGATTTCCTGCGTATCCACCCCACCGCCCCAAAACACCAACTCCCGGCCGAATTCCTTCTTAAGGCGATCGGTGCACATTTCCGCGGCACTCACTTGGACAGGATTGAGGATATCGACGCCTACCTCGATGAGATCTGGGATGAACTGATAGACGCTGCCGCAGGAATGGAAGTAAAGCTTAACGGGGGCCTTCTTCTTGATGAAATCAAAGAGAATCTGCTGGCGGGGCTTAATGTACTTCCGGTACATATCCGGCGAAATGAACGGACCCCGCTGGGAGCCTAAGTCGTCTTGTTCGCAGACCACATCCACCACGTCCCCGAGATTATCCAGGACCTGACCCCAAAAATCAAGCTTGATTTCCAGGACCCGGTCTAAGATCCCCTCGGCCCTTGGGGTCCCTAAGGCCAGGTCGGTGAAAAAGTCGACAAAGCCCTCCAAATGGGTCCCTGTATGCAAGAACCCATTACCGATGGTACCGCCGAAGCAAACAAGATAGCCAGCCTCCCTGTGGGCGATAGCCTGTTCCCGCAGGCCTGCGATCCGGGCGGGATCCTTCCCATTTGGCCAGTTGTATTCATCGAGGGCCACGTTGTATTCATGGGCAAGGGGATGGTCATACATGTCGAAGTAGAACCCACCGACTCTCGGCATCCGCCAGCCAATTCCCCATTCATCCCGCAGCTTCCAGTAGTCATCATCTTCTTCTAAGACAGCTTGGTAGTTGCTCGGCGGCTGTGGCATCACCCCGCGAACATCGACGGATAAGGCTTGTAACAGATCCTCATCCACCTGGGCCAGCTGGGTCGTTCGACTTTTTAAGCGAACCTCCCGGTCGGGGAGCCCTAAGTGGGCCCTTAACGCCCGATAAGCCCTGACGGCGATGTTTGTGCCGGTGCAAGAACCTAAATCGAAGGGCACCCGATCGGGCTCTTGATGGTTTAACGCAGCTAATACTCTTTCCCTTGCCTGCACGTTATCTTCTCCCTTCATCAGTCAAATCCAATACCCCGCTGCCATGGTCCCGGCCAAGGTAGAAATTAAACCAGGAGGAAGTGTGGCGCAAACTCCAGTTGCAGGGAGGTATCTCATACCGCCCAAGGTTGTCCTCTTCCCCATAGGCCTTGAGCCTTTCATAGGCCCTAATATAGAGACAGCGACGCTTGTTGGGGTAAACTTCACACCAACCTTCAAAGCTTCCTCCGCAAGGTCCGTTGCGCTGATTCTTAGGGCACTGGGACATGGGACATAAATAGGCAAGATCAAACAAGGCACAGTCCCCGCACTGTTGACAGTTGTTGCTAATCAGCTTGATTAGGTGCTCCAGCCAGGTAACAGGTCCTTCTAACCGTGTGCCATCGACCACTTTAGAAAACAAACGCATGGGATGATAGAAAATGCCTCGCTCATCGAACAGGGTGTGATGAAGCAGTCGGAAGAACCGGTTGTCCAAGCCTTTGGCGGGCAAGGCTCCATTGCGGTTTGTCGGCTCGGGAGTATTCAGCCCCGTTGCTTCATCCCGCTGGAAGTAGTAAAACCCGTCCTCCTGGGGATAATCAAACTCCCCCACCAATTCGGGCCAATTGGGGACTAATTCTTCCCCCTTTTCCAGGATGCAAATCACATCTTCATAGTTCAAACCGTGACCTCCGATATGAACACCGGCATAGCCCATACCCTTCATTAAGGCGTACAGCTTGGCCGCCCGCAGCAGGCGAGCGCCTTTCCCCTTGTCGGCCCCTTGTCTCTCCAGGACAAGCTCTTCCATGAGTTTTTCCGTCACCACACACCCGGGCAATTGGTTCTGATACATCAGCCGAGCAATTCCATAGGTAAGTACATAGATGTTGCCGATGAGGGGTATGTTCCAGCCGGCATTCCGCACAAACTGCAGCACTTCATGGAACTTGCGGGCATCGTACCCCAGCTGGGTAATGATAAACTGGGCGCCGGCCGCTACTTTCTTCCTCAGCTTGTAATACTGGCCAAGTTGCTCTCCCTCTTCTTTTTTGAAGGGCGATACAGCAGCTCCCGCGTAAAAGTTCGTCGGAGCCAGCACCTCGGGTGGACCAAAGACAGGGACTTCAAAGCCCGCGTTCATCTCGCCTATCATGCGCAGAACGTGGATCGGATCAAAGTCGAAAACCGGCTTGGGACGTCCCAGACAGCCGTTTGCCGGATAGTCCCCGCTCATCACCAGCAGGTTATGCACTCCAGCTCGGTGGAGGGCATAGAGCTGGCTTTCGATTTGACTGCGATTCTTGTCCTTGCAGGTGAAGTGAATGATGACCTCGATTCCCTGTCTTGCCAGTTCCATTCCCAAGTAATCGGCGGCCATCGCCGGATCGCCCCCGGGGTTGTCGGTTATGGTCAAAGCATGCACCCGCCCGTCCCCGGCAAGTCTTTCCACAGCTTGAAAGATGTCCTCTTGGGCCTTCCCGAAAGCTCCTCTTCCGGGAACAAGCTCCCAGGTTACAACGAATTCTGTTCTAAGGGCTTCACGAAAACGGTTGCGGCCTCCTTCCAATTGCCCATCACCCCGCTGACCTCTTATACTGCTTATGGGTTCTCAAGAAAAAGGCAATCTCCTGCTTTGATTGCTGACCAATCCAAAGCGGGGAAGGATAAGGCAAACCAGTTAGCCAAGATAGTACGACAAGCAATTCAATAAGGGAGGAAGTATTCATTGGATGCAATAGACAAGGTAAAGGAATTTCTCGATCCGTACGGGTTGCGAATCATCGAACTGGAAGAAAGCACCCGCACATCAGACCTAGCGGCCCAGGCCCTGGGAGTGGAAGTGGGTCAGATAGCTAAGACCCTAGCCTTCGTCGGCAAAACCAAGGCTGTCTTAGTGGTAACAAGCGGCGATACTAGGATCGATAACAAATCCCTAAGAAAGACCGTTGGCGAGAAGATGCGGATGGCCAGCCCGGAAGAAGCCTTGGAGCTGACGGGTTATGCTCCGGGAGGGGTGTGCCCCTTCGGCGTTGCCCAGGACCTGCCCGTCTTGATCGATTTGAGCATGGAAAGGTTCCCGGTGGTTTATGATGCGGCGGGGACTCCCAACTCGGCAGTGCCCGTCTCCGTCGAGCAACTCCTGACTATCACCGGGGGGACGCCTTGTCGGGTCAGCCAGATTCAGTCCTAGGTCTTGCGTGAATTTTGCTTTGAATACGGAATTGCCGGCAGGAATCCCCCTCCCCACGGGGAATAAAGGCAGCAAACCGGAGAGGAGGCCTGCCAATGCAATGTAGGACCGCCTGCAAAGCTATGGAAGGAAGGCATGGTACGGCGAAGAAGGCGCGGATAGCACTAGTGAAGACCCCCGATCGTAAACAGGGCGTCCAACGGTGCATGGAGCTGTTGGATAACACCGTCGCTGGTCAAGATGTCCTCATCAAGCCAAACTTCAATACTAGCGATCCTGCACCGGGTTCAACCCATAACGACACCCTGCGGGCTCTGGTTGCGGCCCTGCGCAGCCAGGGGGCGAGGAAGATCACCATCGGCGAACGGAGCGGTCCGCCCTTGACAGCCGATGTCCTCAGGGAAAAGGGCATTCCCGAACTCTTGGAGGAACTAGACATCGATCTGATTAACTTCGATGATTTGCCCCCGGAAGAATGGGTGCATGTCAATCCACCCGGGAGCCACTGGAAGAACGGATTCATCGTACCCCGGATAGTCACCGAGGCCCCCCGGATTGTGGCTACCGGCTGCCTGAAGACCCATCAATTCGGCGGCATCTTCACCCTTTCTTTGAAACTGGCCGTGGGCCTAGTTCCCCGCCGGGGCCATGAATACATGAAGGAGCTCCATGCGTCCCCCGATATCCGGAAAATGATCGCTGAAATCAACTACGCCTATCATCCCTGTCTAATCATCATGGACGGTGTTGATGCCTTTGTTAGCGGGGGGCCGGCAACGGGTCAGCATAAGCGGGCCAATGTTTTTTGGGCGGGTTATGATAGGATCGCTGTCGATGCGGTGGGTGTGGCCATCCTCAAGGAACTGGGCACCACTCCCGAAATCGAAGACCAGCCCATCTTTGCCCAGGAGCAAATCCGACGGGCGGGCGAGCTCGGCCTGGGAATCACCAGCCCAGACAGCATCGAAATCGCAACTTCCGATCGAGAAAGCGAAGATTATGCCAATGTCCTCCGGGCGATCCTAGAGAAGGGATAAAGGGGAGCGGCTGCTCCCCTTTCAATCAGTAGTATCCGTACTTTTCCACCGCCCGGCTCATGGCCAAGAGGTTTTCCGGCCGAACATATGACGGAATAGAGTTTTCACTGGCCAGTAGATACCGTCCTCCGGAGGCCAATTGGGAGATCCTCAGCTTCACCTGGGCTTCGACCTCCTCCTCCGTTGCCCTGGTCAAGGTGTAGTGGAGATCGATATTCCCCAGCAACCCCACTCGATGGCCGTAGTCTTTCTTCAGCTGCACAATATCAACGGCCGCCGGTTCCAGGTTGCCGATGGCGCTCATGCCCAGGGGCAACATATCATCGATCAGGGGCAAGAAGTTCCCGTCGGTATGGAGAATCCAGGGTTTTTTTAGTTTCTCAACCACCCTTTTGTAGCGAGGAACAAAAAGCTCCCGGAAGACCTGGGGTGAAAACAAGGGCCCGGCGCTGTGGGCTAAGTCATCGGAAATGATGACATAATCAAAGTCCATTTCATTGACATGCTCCACCACGGCTAAGGTCCAGTCGTTGAAGATGTCCATCACCGTCTCGACGAACTTGCGGTCATCGTACAACGCCAGGGAAAAAGTCTCGATGCCCATACTAAGGTAGGTATTGGCCATCCCTGCTCGCAAGCCGCAGGCAGCTGCATAGTCCCTCTTATGGTGTTTCAAGTAGTCATTGATGGGCTTGTAGAGATTCTCATCATGGGGATCGGGAAGCTGCTCCAGCAAGAATTCCAGCTGATCCCAACCTTTGATCAAGCCATCCCCCACATAATCAACACCCCCGGAAAAAGTGCGCTCGACAACATCCGGGGGTTTAAGATTGAACCCGACGTTGTCTAGATTCAGCATATCCATGAGTGCCGGGTCCATCCTGATCCGGGGCGGCACAGACACGGGACGTCCCAAAAGCTTTTCCGCAACTGCGGGATCGATGCCCGACTCAATCCAGGGGACCCGATCGGGAATCCCCCCGGCCAGGGTCGTCAGGACTCGCTCCCTTGGTGTAAGTTTAGCCAACCTTTCTTCCTCCTTCCTATCCTAGTAGCAAATTGGGCAAAAACGTCACCAGGCCCGGGAAAAACACCAGCATCAAAACGGTGATTAGCAGGGGAATCAGGTACGGGGTCACCGCTTTGATCATCCTGGCAACGGAAATCCCTGCCACCTCCGCAGTAACATAGAGCACGGAGCCAACAGGAGGAGTCAAGAGCCCAATCATGAGAGTCAGAACCATCACTACCCCACAGTGAACAGGGTCGATGCCCACTTGGCTCATCAAGGGTTTGAAGATTGGAACCAGGACAACCAGGGAAGCAGTTGCTGCGGAGAAAGTACCCACGAAGAGCAGGAAGACGACCATCAACAACATCACAACGGTCGGATTGTTGGAAATGCCGAACATGGACTGGGCTAGTACTTGGGGTACCCGCTCCCAGGTGAGAATCCAGCCGAACAGGCTAGCGCAGCCCACGATGAGAATGATGGATGCGGTGCTGATGACCACTTCTTTCACCATCCCCGGGATCTCTTCGAGGGGCAGTTCTCTGTAGATGAAGTAACTAAGGCAGAAAGCATATAATACGGCTACCACCGCGGCCTCGGTGGGTGTAAACACCCCTGTCAGGATGCCTCCGACGATGATGACCGGTGCCAGTAGTGGTGGAAAGGCTTCAGCAAAGCTCTTGCTCAGCCGTCGGAGATCGACTTTCTCTCTGCAGGGGTAGTCCCTTCGCTTGGCCACGAAGTAGGTGAAGATCATTAGGGTGACCGCCATCAAGATGCCTGGGATTACGCCGCCAACGAATAGCCTGCCGATGGATACCTCAGCCATGACGCCGTACAAAACCATCGGAATGCTGGGCGGAATAATTGGCCCAATGGTCGAAGAGGCTGCCGTCACCGCGGCACTGAAGTCATCGTCAAAGCCTGCATCCCTCATAGCCTTGATCTCGATGGTCCCAAGCCCGGCGGCATCGGCCACCGCGGAACCCGACATGCCAGCAAAGATCAGGCTGGCCACAATATTGACATGTCCCAAGCCCCCGGGGATATGTCCCACCAAGTCGTTGGCAAAATTGAAGATCCGCCTGGTGATGCCCCCGGTATTCATGAGCTTTCCTGCCAGCATGAAAAATGGAACTGCCAGCAGCACAAAGGAGTTCATTGAGCCGTTGATCCGCTGGGCCACCACCCCTAAGGGGATGCCCCCCCTGACAAGTAAATACCCGAGGGATGCGGCTCCCAGACCAAAGGCGATAGGCACCCGCAAGAAAAGCAGGATTAACAGTCCAAGCAAAAGATATAGTCCGGACAAGGTTTACACCCCCTATTCCGAAAGGCTGCTGGTTTTGGCCGGCTTATAGGGAAATACTAAGTAAAAGAGCATCGCCAACCCCGCCAAGGGGATGATGGAATAAACATAGCCCACCTTTATCTGCATGGCTGGGGTTACGCTGGTCATCTCCGCCAATACCAGTCCATACCCTTCTTTGGTCAGCACGATCAGGAAAACACCGACAACAACCAAGACTATCGTATCCAGTATGCGCTTTCCCCACTGGGGGAGGGTCTCATAGAAGATATCGACGACCATATGCTTATCATAACGAACGGCCAGGATCGAGCCTACATAAATCATCCATAGAAAGCAAAGACGAGCCAGTTCTTCCGCCCAAAACAAAGGCTGATTGATGGCATAGCGCAAGAACACCTGCACAGCCGTAATCACCAGGGCAATAGAAAACAACAAGGCGCCGCAAAATGTAAGTACCGCGTCCAGGCCCCGATCGAACTTCTTGAGCATACTACTCACCTCCCAGGAAAACAGTGGCGGGGCGGGTTTCGCCCCGCCCTCGTCCTTACTTGGGTTCACACGCCCTAACGGCCTCGACAAAACCTGGCCACCACTTATCAAGCAGGTTCTGGGGAATGGTGGCAGATGCTTTCCGGAAGCTGTCCACATCCAACTCGGGAGGCCCGATGACTTTGATGCCAGTAGCCTTAAGCTTGGCAAAGAGCTCGTCCTCCATCTCCTTGGTCAACTCGTTGCCGTACTGGCAGGCATCCGCAACTGATTGCATGAGGATTTCCTGGTCTTCAGGACTTATGGATTGGAAAAGCTTATCGTTCATGTGCAGCTGGTATAGACTGTACTGGTGACCGGTAAGTACCAAGTATTTTTGCACTTCATATAGTCCATGGCCATAGATCATGTCGAAGGGGTTTTCCTGGGCTTCCACCACACCTTGCTGGAGGGCTGTGAACAGCTCGCCGAAGGCGATGGGTGTGACCACAAAGCCCATGGAGCCGAACCCCTGGATGTAAACAGGATTCTCAGAGCTGCGCAGCTTCATGCCCTTGACATCCTTGACACTATAAACGGGCTTGTTTGTCGTTAGGTGACGAGCACTGCGGATCACATAACCGATGGTCCTAATTCCGGTCCGCTTGCGGGTTTCTTCCCGCCAAGTCTGACCCAAGGGGGTTTCCATGAAGGCCGCCGCGTGATCCTCGTTCTTGAAGATGTAAGGCCAGTGAACGCCTTCGAATTCCGGCACAGCCCGCATGGCCACATAGTCCCCCGCCCACATCATCTGCATGGCACCCATCCGCAAGAGCTCATACATATCATTCTGGCTGCCCAGCTGACTAGCCGGGAAGATCTCGATCTTGATCCGGCCATCGGTCCTTTCATTGACCAGCTCAGCCAATTTTTGGGCCGCCATGTCGACGGGGCTTTCGGCGGGCATGATGTGACCCATCTTCCACACCTGAGCTGCACCCGCTGGCAGGGTCAACATACACACCAGAAGGGACATGATGACAATTGCTAATCCTGTTTTCTTCATTAGCTGACACCCTTTCTTTTCGTGATTGACACATGCCAATAGAACCAAGTTCCCAGCTTCTTCCCGAGAACCTCCTTTCTCAAGTGGGATTGGAAATCTTAAGTACACAAAAAGGGATTTTGATTCACGATGGTGGCACAGGTTTCTTTGGTACGTCGCAAATGAGACTCCATCCGAGCAACGGCAAGCTCCAAGTCTCGCTCCCGATAGGCCTCGTAAATGGATTTATGGTCCTCAATCATCAATCGAAAGCGTTCAGCTACAGGCAAGGCCCACACCCTGACCCTTAGAAGGTGCAACCGCATCTGGGCTACAACTCCCTTGAGCTTCTCGTTCTGAGCAGCATCCAGAATGACTTGATGGAAACCCTCATCGGCATCAATGAAAGCGCGAAAGTCTCGCGCTAGGGCAGCCTTCTCCTGATCGTCGAGGGCCTTCTCCATCGCCAGCAATTCATCGGCCCCGATTCGATCAAATCCCTCTTTGACTGCCGTCACTTCGAGGACCTCTCGAACCAAGCGGGCCTGGAGAACCTCATTAACCCGGATAGGAGACACAAAAGCCCCTCGCTGGGGCTTGATCTCAACTAGACCTTCTCTTTGTAGACGCAACAGCGCCTCGCGTACAGGAGTCCGACTGATGTGGAGCTTCTTGGCCAGCTGGTTTTCCGAAATCATCTCCCGCGGCTGCAAATCCCACCAAATGATGGCATCCCGGATTTGCCTGTATGCCCAATCGGCATAAGAAGTCCGACGTTCCCGTGCTGGCTTTTTCATCAGCGCCACTCTCCCATCCCAGGCGAGATACTAGCTAGTATGGTAGTTCTCCCTTTATTTGTCTTCTCCTGCTAAGGAGTAATATAGTTTTTATCTCGCGTTGCCGCTCTTTCCACTACAAACAAGCGATTATTCCTTTCGATAATTGCAGGAATTGGACGCTGAATCCAGAAAAGTGATACTGAGCACAATCCACTTTTGCCGGGCAGAGGAGGTTAATCCATGAAAAGGCTGCGTATTAGCCTCGATGAAGCCAGGCTAGGCATGCGCCTTGCCCATGATGTCTTCGGCAGCTCCGGACAACGGCTGCTGGCCGCCGGTAAGGCCCTTACTCCCACCGTAATTGAGGGACTTCGCCAACACCTCATCTTTGACGTCGATGTCTTGGTCCCAATCTCTCGAGATACCGTCCAAACCCGACAAGACTTGGTGGTTGAGGTTCAGGCGACTTCAAATTACTTAGAAGATCTCATGGCGAAGGTCAGCTCGGGAGGAACAATTGACTATGCCGAGGCGGAGCAGGCCATGGCCCCGGTGTTGTTTCGGCCGGAACAGGGCTTTCAAGTAGTCCAGCTAATGACCTCTCTTTATGAGTGGCATCATTACACGTACAACCATGGCGTTGCTGTAGCAGCTCTGGCGGCTACCGTCGGCAATTGGATGGAACTTGATGAAGAAGCCTTTTTTGAATTGGCCATGGCGGGCTATCTCCACGATCTGGGCAAGGCCCTGGTGCCCCAGGAGGTCTTGAACAAACCATCCAGCTTGGATGAGCATGAATGGGAAGAAGCTCGCAAGCATCCTGTCCATGCCTACGAGCTGCTGAGGAATACCCCCGGGGTGCCAGAAAAGGTGATCCGGGCCATCTATGAACATCATGAGCGAAACGATGGTTCAGGCTACCCCCGGGGTCTTGTCAAAGATGAAATCAGTCTGTATGGAAGGATTCTAGCGGCCTGTGACGTGTTCCATGCTCTAACATCAAGGCGTGCTTACAAACACGCCTTGTCTCCCTTTGAATCCTTCAAGATAATCGAAGGGATGATGCCCCACAAGTTAGATGCCATTCCCGTCAAATCCCTAATCTGTGGCATCATGAGCCGCTACCGAGGAAAAGGGGTCATCCTCAGCAACGGACAGCAAGGCAGGATCGTTCATATCGATCGGAGCAACCCGGCCCACCCCATCGTGGCCACGAAGAAAGGACCCATTGATTTGGCCACCCGTCTGGATGTTTATGTCGAGCAAGTCCTGCAGGTGTAAAGCGGGCCCTGCCCAAGCAAGGCCCACACGAATTTAGATAGTCAGCACGGCCTTGATGACCTTCTCTTTGCCCTCGGCAAGGGTGGCAAAGACCTCCGGGCCGCGGCTTAGTGGATATGAACGGCTTAGGAGGGGCTTTACCTTAACCCGCCCCGCACCAATATCCTTCAGTGCCTGACCAAACTCCTCATGGCTATAGATGAAGGTTCCCAAAATAGTGTACTCCCGGGTGACCGTTTGCTGCATGTTCATCTCGATGAACTTCGCCGAGTTCCCCACCCACAGCACCGTCCCCCGGACACCGACCATGGCCATGGCCTGCTGCACAGTCGGAGTAGCTCCTACGGCCTCGATGGCCAGGGGCACACCCTCCCCATGGGTCCAATCTTGAGCTCGCAAGATGACATCTGTTTCTTTGGGGTTAAGGACCATATCTGCACCTAGTTCCTTGGCCAATTCGAGGCGGTAATTCTCCAGATCTGTTACCAGGACTTCTTTGGCTCCCCGCAGCTTCACGTATTGGAGCAGCAGAAGTCCAATGGGACCCGCACCGACAATGGCTACCCGATCGGGCATGGGCCGATCCCCCAACTTGTTGATGGCCCTCAAGGCTACTGCCGCCGGCTCCACCAGAGCCCCCTCTGCAAAACCCAGTCCTTCAGGCAATGGAAACAGCTGTTTGGCCGGCACCACCACATACTCTGCCATGGCACCGTTGGTGGTTAAAACCCCCAGGAGCCTTCCTTCAACGCACAAGTTCGTATTCCCCCGCCGGCACTCACCGCACTTGCCGCAAAAAACCAGGGGCTGGACTGCCACCTTCATCCCAATCTCCACGTCTTCGACATTGGGGCCCACCTCGGCCACCTGGCCGGCAAACTCATGACCCATGACCATAGGTGGGATCCGCCGACCGGTAATCCCCTGATATCCATGGACATCAGAGCCGCACACACCAACCGCCTTGACGGCTACCAATACCTCCCCTGCACCTGGAACAGGTTTGGTGATTTGCTCATAACGCAAATCGTTGGGTCCATGATAAACTAATGCCCACATGACAAGGCCTCCTTTGCTTGCGCTACCTCATGTTTTCGGCACTTAGACATGGTTCCCTTCCCCCCGAAGCTTAAGGAAGGAATCCCTTGAACCGTCACCTAATAAACAGTAAACCGACTAAGGAGGAACATCAGTGGCAAATCAGATTGAACAAGCAGCCCAAAGGGCCCATGAGGTGTTTATTGATAAGCAAGTCTTGGCTTGTTCGCAAGCGGTGATGCTGGGCATCCAGGAGACCTTTGGACCCAGGGACCCCCTGCTTCTCAGGGCCGTGGGAATTCTATCGGGGGGTAGTCGAGCCGGCTCCCTTTGCGGAGCCCTCCAGGGGGGCCTGTTGGCCTTGGGAATGTACTTCGGCCCCCCGGAAGACAAGATGGATGATCTGGAAGCTTTGGCCCAATCCTTCATCCCGGCTAAAAAACTTTACGCTGAGTTTGCCGATAAATTTGGCAGCCGCCTTTGCCGGGATATCACCCGAACGGATTTCGATGTCCCCCACCAACGTCAAGCCTGGCTGGATAGGGGCGGCTGGGAAGAATGCGCCCGCTTGGTGAGGGAAACGACCGCAATTGTGGCTTCCCTGATCGCCCAGAAGTAGAAGGGGGCAGGTTAGCCCCCTTGTTCCTTTAGCCCAGCATTGCTTCCATATCCCGGGCAGGTTCTGTGGTCAAGCGAAGATCGAAGTTCCTCTGCAGCACTTCCAGTACCCCGGGGGTAATCCAGGCCGGCGGCTTGGGTCCAAGATAGATCCCCTTAAGCCCCAGGGAAAAGAGGGCCATCAGAATGGCTACCGCCTTCTGTTCCATCCAGGAAAGAACTAAGGACAGGGGCAAATCGTTGACATCACATGCGAAGGCATCGGCCAAAGCGGAGGCAATCCGGATAGCACTAATGGCATCATTGCACTGGCCTAGATCCAACAAGCGGGGAATGCCGTCAATTTCGCCAAGGTCCAGATCGTTGAAGCGGAACTTGCCGCAGGCTAAGGTCATAATCACCGTATCCGCAGGAGCCTGCCGGACAAATTCCCGATAGTACTCTCCGCCCTGCCCGGGGGCATCACAACCGCCAACCAGGAAGAAGTGGCGGATCTTGCCAGCTTTGACTGCATCGATGATCTTATCAGCCAAGGGCAAGACGTTGGTGTCGGCAAAGCCGGTGGTGATGATGGGACCAGGTTCCTCAGGAAGTTCAGGCAACGAGAGGGCCTTGTCGATCAAGGGGGAAAAGTCGTACCCTTCCAAGGCGGCAACCCCCGGCAGCCCCGCAATGCCCAATGTGAATATCCTATCCCGGTACTTATCTGTAGGTATTAGTACACAGTTGGACGTACCGAGAATGGCTCCGGGAAACTGGGCGAAGAGCTTCCTTTGATCCGTCCAGGAGCCGCCCAGATTGCCCTTTAAGTGGGGGAAGGCCTTGAGGACCGGATATCCGTGGGCGGGCAGCATTTCCGAATGGGTATAGATGTTGATCCCCTTGCCCTCCGTTTGCTTCAAGAGCTCATACAAGGCCTTTAGATCATGGCCTGTGACCAAGATTCCATGGCCCTTGGCCGTTCCGGTGGACACCCTAGTCGGCTCATTTCGTCCGAAAGCCTCCACATGGTCCTTCTTAAGAAGTTCCATGGCCTTGATGGTCATGTGGCCCGCCTTCAGGTTGAGGTCCACAAACCGCTCCACATCAAAGCTCACGTTGGTCAGGGTGCTGTAGAGGGCCTCGGCTAGAAAGGCATCTATTTCTCCATCGACATGTCCCAACTCCCGTGCATGGTAAGCATACGCGCTGATTCCCTTTAAAGAATAAATCAAGTTATCCTGGAGACTGCTTACATCCTCGTTCTTGCCGCAAACACCAGCTTTAATGCAGGCGATGCCATTTAACGTCTGACTGCACTGGTTACAATACACATCCAACCCCTCCCCGTTATTACTAAGTTCAACAGTTATATTATAGAAGGACCCATTTTCCCTGTCAATACCCCTCCGTTAGATCCTGCGATAAAACTCCTCCACCGCCTGGGCCACTTGGGAAACGATAATCTGAAAGTACTGCTCCCCCTTCGCGGCCGAGGCATGGCGGGCATCGTCGCTATAGCCATCCTTCCCCACTCCTTCTCCGGGCAGCTGAACGAACAACCGGCGAGCAGGCTCTTCTTTTGGGCTGGCATCTTCCCTTAAGGGCGGCCGATTAGCCCATTGGACCAGCTCCCCATATAGGTACAGCATCAAGGATGTCTCAAAGCCGCCTGCATGCCCCGGCACCCGCCCGGAGTCCAAGGCGCCGGCCTCCTTAAGGGCATCCCAGGCAACGGTCCAATAGGAGGTTGCAGCTGCGCAGATCCCTTCTCTAGCCAAATCCCTTACAACCAGCCGGGCCGCCTCATCGTTTCCCCCGTGGGAGTTCAAAAAGAACAACTTCCTGAAGCCGCTTTCCGCCAGGGACATCCCAATGTCCTTCAATACGGCAATGAGGGTTTCGCTTCGCAGGGAGATAGTCCCCCCGAAAGATAAGTGGTGGTGGGAGTTGCCATAAGTCAAGGTTGGCGCGGCCAAAACCGGCAACCGGGTGCTTAGCTCCTTTGCCGCGTGAAGGGCGATGGTTTCCGCAAGGAAGCTGTCGACTCCTACGGGCAGATGGGGCCCGTGCTGTTCCGTGGTACCGGTAGGAATGATGATGACTCCTTCCTTGAAGGCATCCAGTTCCCCTCTGGTTCGCGCAATAAAACCGATTTTTTCCATCCGGTCACCCCACCTAAGTGCAAGAATCCCCTGATAATTCCTTTCTCCTCTGGGCTATTCATTCCTCCAAGGATCCTAAAAAAAGCCAGAGAAGCAAGTCCCCAACCTTGCTTCCCCGACCAAGCCTTACGTTTCAGGATGCCCATTACCCGAAGACCACACTAGGCAGCCAGAGGGTCAACGCCGGTACGTACGTTACGGTAAACAACAGGGCAACAAGGGCCAAGTAGAAGGGCCAAACGCTCCTAAGGAAATCCTCAATGGATACATTGGAAATCTCACAGGTGCAATACATCAATGTACCCACCGGCGGGGTGATGGCGCCAATCATTAGAGCAATAGACGAGACAACCCCGAAATGGATCGGATCAATCCCCAGTTGATTGATGATCGGCATCAGCATTGGTATGGTAATGATTTGGATAGGTGTAATGTCCATAAAGGTTCCTAAGAACAGATACAGGATGTTGATCAAGAACAGGATCACGGCAGGATTCGTGGATATGGAGGTAAATACCCTTGCGATTAGCTGGGGGACCTGTTCAAGACCCAAGATCCATCCGAAGGGAGCCGCCGCAGCCACGATAAACATCAAGGCAGCAGTGCTGGCGGCAGTGTCCTTTAGGGCCCTGATGACATCTTTCAGCCCGAGCTGCCGGTAGAGGAAAACACCGACAAGCAGCGAGTAGACCACCGCGATGCCCCCAGCCTCCGTTGGAGTGAAAGCACCAGAGAGAATTCCTCCGAGGATGATGGGCGGCAGGAAGAGGGCTGCCCAGGTTTGCTTAATTACGGTCCAAAGACTGGACCATGAAAATCGATGACTCGGCTGCCCAAAGCCTTGTTGTTTGGCAATAAAGTAAACCGCGACCATTTGGTATAATCCAACCAGAATGCCCGGGATCGCACCAGCAATGAACAGCCGACCCACGGATACTCCGGATAAATACCCGTAAACAACGAAAATGATGCTTGGCGGGATTATTGGCCCGATAATGGAGGAAGCTGCCGTTACGGCGGCAGCGAAGGGCCTAGGATAACCCGCTCTGACCATTTCGGGCACAAAAATCTTGCTTGTCACCGCGCAGTCGGCCATAGCCGACCCGGACATGCCCGCCATGATCATGCTCGCCACCACATTTACATGGCCCAGCCCCCCGCGGATATGGCCGGCCAGTGCATCGGCGAGCCGAAAAAGGCGCGGCGTAATCCCGGAGCATTCCATCAGCACCCCAGCAAGGATATAGAGTGGAACCGCAAGGAGAGGAAAAGAATTAACCCCCGCCACCATGCGCTGAATCTGCATGCTGATGGATACGTCGGACACCCACAGGGTGATGAGGGTCGAGGCGATGATGGCGAAGGCAATGGGAATATTAGCTAAGGCAAAAGCAAATAGGACAAAGATGATCATTACGATCTTCATGGATGTCTCCTCCTGGTCTAATGCCCAGGCTTGCCTGGGAAATCAGTCCTTACCCCATAGTTGATAAAGCAGGTGGATGAACATGAACCCAGAACCTACGGGCACGGACAAGAAAATATAAGTCCAGGGAATCCCCAGGACAGTGGTCCGACTGTGGGCTGCATACAACGCGTGTTGAATGCCAAAGTAGACGAGCACCCCCAGGATGACCATGACGATCACGTTCCCAATGGTCTGAAGACGCAGCGCCCTTTGCTCCGACAGCCGCCGGACAAGCATTTCAATACCCATATGAGACCTGGTCCTGGTACAAGTGCCAGCGCCTATGAATACAAGCCACACAAAGCCAAGGAGCGCAACTTCATCGGTCCAGGTAAGGGGAGCATTCAGCACATAGCGAAAGACTACTCCCAAGAACACACTGGCTGACAAGACAACCAGGGCACCCACCACCAATAAGTCTTCGACCTTGGCAATCAGTCTCTCCAGAAAAGCAAGTACACCCATTGGCCAAACTCCCTTCACAGGGGAAGTTGAAAAGAGGAGAGGTAGTTGCCCCTCCCCTCTTACCTATCGACCTAGTCTTTACTCTTGAGCGTCCAAGATAGCCTGCCGAAGTTTCTGGTACAGGCCCCTGCCCCAATTGTCCTCGAACTTCTCATAAACACCCTCGGTAATCTTCCGGAAGGTTTCCCGGTCCACATCCCGGATGATGGTAACACCTTGAGCTTCGATCTTGGCGATGAGCTCTTCTTCTTCTTGCTGCTGAAGGGTGCTCATGTATTCGCCCGCGGCGAGGACTTCTTCCTGGAGGATCGCCTGGAACTCCTTGGGCATGCTCTGGAAGAAGCGATCGTTGATCAAGATGTGGTTTGACTGCAGCATGTGACCCGTCAAGACAACGTATTTCTGCACCTCAAAGAATCGCTTGGCCCAAATTGTAGGGATCGGGTTTTCCTGACCATCGACTAGTCCCTGTTGCAGTGCGGTATAGACTTCACCAAAGTCGACGGGGGTAGGGCTTGCACCCATGGCCTTGAGGGTTTCCATAAAAATCGGAATGTTTGGGGAGCGCACTTTTAGGCCTTTGACATCCTCAGGCACCCTAACAGGGGTATTCCTGGTAGTCAAATGCCGCCAGCCCCAGTACCAGTTGGGGTCGAGCACCCTCAGGCCATGATTTTGTAGAACCTTCGCATACAGTTCTTGGCCAAAGGGCCCCCGCATGACCCGCTTGGTTTCCTCCCAGTCCTTCCAAAGGAATGGTCCATTGAAGATCTCCACTTCTGGCTGGAATACACCGATCGACCCCGGGGATTCAAAAATCATCTGGATAGCATTCAGTTTACAGGCTTCAAAGATGTCCCGTTCCGAACCTAATTGGTTGCTGGGAAACACCTGAATTTCAACCTGGCCATTTGTCCGCTCGGCCACCCGCTCGGCCATGAGTAATGCTGCCTCGTGGGTTGGTTCGGTGATTTCCGACCCGTGGGCAAATTTGACAACATATTTTTTGGCACCAAGCACCACCCCATGGAGACTAGTGATAGCGAGGACAAAAACTAGTGCGAACATCAAGGACCGTCCCATATGCTTCATCTGAATCCCTCCCGTATCATGGTATTAATTGTTATCACAACTAGAACGGAACCTTTGCTTGTTTTGACATTCCCCCTTCCACCGGTAATTGCCGACTCATCGTGGTTTAGATCACCTGTGCCGACCGCACATCGTTAGGGACTCCCCCAAGGGCCCTTGGGCAGTTGCCAGCGTCTAGTCGGGTGAATATGAAATATATTCACCCAGCACTAGACTGGCTTCAATTAGTCCTTTCTGAAAGACGTGCGTTTATCATTTGCTCTATTTATTTCGCTTCGCTAACAGGGGTTCCTGCCGATTTATCGTTACGAAATGACATTTTTCGGTCCCAGCAGCCCCAACTTTCCTTTTTCCCTTTTCAGCATTGTTTAATATCGCAAGGAAACAATGCCCGGGTGCGAGAATAGGTATTATGACTATCTAATCA
Organism: Bacillota bacterium; assembly: GCA_012799075.1. Classification (GTDB taxonomy): domain Bacteria; phylum Bacillota; class Limnochordia; order JAAZLZ01; family JAAZLZ01; genus JAAZLZ01. The sequence continues at coordinate 13,326 of JAAZLZ010000167.1, read as the reverse complement.
AGGAAGGGATGAGAGTGGCAAACATTTATGAAGATTTAGGGGTCCCCATCGTCATTAATGCCGCCGGTACCGCAACCCGCCTCGGCGGGCCGCCCCTTTCCAACGTGGTGATGGAGGCAATGGCTAAGGCTGGGGAAGCAAGCGTTTACATCGAAGATCTCCAGACTCAGGCGGCCCTGCTCATCAGGGAAGTTACAGGCGCGGAAAGCGGTTTGGTGACCTCCGGGGCGTCCGCGGGATTGACCTTGGCTGCCGCCGCCTGTATGGCTGGCCTCGATGGGGCCAGAATGCGACAGCTCCCCGACTCCCGGGGCATCCCCAATGAAATCCTCATCGCCCGTTCCCCCCGTAATGCCTATGATCGGGCTTTGACCCTTGCCGGGGCCAAACTCATCGACGTAGGGATTGATGACTGGGCTGCAGGAGCAGGCGTGCGGGGAATTGAACCGGATGTCTTCGCTGAATCAATCACCGACAAGACTGCGGCCATTTTTTACCTGGCGCGTCGAGACGACCGAATGAACCTTAGGGCCTTAGTTGCCGTTGCCCGGCGGTTCGGCATTCCCGTCATCGTGGATGCGGCAGCCCAGCTGCCGCCCCGGGAGAATCTACGCCGCTTCATTGAAGAAGGGGCCGATCTGGTGGTTTTCAGCGGAGGCAAGGCAATTTGCGGACCCCAGGGTACAGGCATCCTGTGCGGAAAACAGGAGTTGGTGGCTTCCGCAGCTGTACAAATGGTGGACTTGGATGTGCCTTGGGAAGCTTGGAATCCACCCCGGCTGCTTTTCCCCAAGGAAGCCCTCCGGGGCATGCCCTATCATGGAGTAGGTCGGGGATTTAAGGTATCGAAAGAAGAAATCGTCGGTTTAATGGTGGCCCTGCGCCGCTTTGTCGATGCGGAAGGACTACACGACCAATGGGTGGATCATTTGCGACGAATCGCCGGCAAAGTCGAAGGCCTGGCCGGAGTTGACCAGGTCAGACTGGTGCTTGATGCCCCTACTCCCCTGTTGCAGATTAAACTGGATGAAGCTTCCTTGAAACGCTCCCCTTGGGAAATCTCCACCAGTCTTCGCTACGCCAATCCCCGCATTGCCTTTAATGAACAGCTCCTCCATCAGGGCGTCTTCATCGTCAATCCCATTAGTCTGCGCCCTGGGGATGGAGACCTTGTGGTCCAGGGCTTGGCCAAGGAGCTGGCAAATAATCTTCGGCAGCTCAACTAGCGCTATGGAAGGTGTCCGGCAATAGACGGGGAATTCTTCTGGAGGGTCTGAGCAATGATCGAAGCCAATCTGTCCGCGAAGGGAGCAGCCATTGTGACACAGGAAGGTATCGTTTTTGATATGCAAAGGTTTTCCATTCATGATGGGCCCGGTATACGAACACTGGTATTTCTCAAGGGATGTCCCCTCCACTGCAAATGGTGCTCTAATCCAGAATCCCAAAGGTTTCGGCCGGAGTTGTTGTTTCAGCCCGAAAAGTGCATCGGCTGTCAGGCCTGCTTGGAGATCTGTCCCCATCAGGCCGTCAGTTTAGATGAAGGGCAGCTGGCCTTCCACCGGGACCTGTGCCAGGAATGTGGGGCCTGCTGCCAAGTTTGTTATGCGGAAGCAAGGATCGTTAAGGGAACTTCCATGACCGTCGACCAAGTCCTGGAAGAGGTTTTAAAAGACGCTGCCTTTTATGCCAACTCAGGGGGCGGCATGACCCTGGGGGGAGGTGAGCCTTTGGCTCAGGCGGACTTTGCCGCGGCCATTCTCCAAGCCGCCAAGGCCAAGGGAGTGCACACCGCCGTTGAAACGGCTGGCCATGTGCCCTGGGAAAACTTCGAGCAGGTACTCCCCTATACAGATCTTTTCCTGTATGACCTTAAGCACATGGATCCCAAGACCCATCGCCAATGGATCGGACAAGACAACCGGTTGATCCTGTCCAACTTGGAAAGGCTCCGTCAGCGAACAAGGAACATCATCTTGCGCACCCCTGTCATCCCGGGCTTCAATGACAATGAAGCTGATATTGCCACGATCGCCCGCCAAGGCCGCCATCTTGGCATTGATGAACTGCATCTGCTACCTTTCCACCGATTCGGGGAAGGGAAATATCGTCTGTTGGACAGGGAGCGTTTTCAACCGGTGCGGAATGAGATACCCAAGGAAGAAATGGAAGCCCTCAAGATAAGGGCCGAGAAAGAGGGATTGCGGGTGCAAATAGGAGGTTAGCTGAGCAACCTCCAATATGTAGCGTTTTCCCTCCCTAGTGTTAAAAAGGGCGGTTTTCATGTCTCCAACAAAGTAGTTGGAAAGCCAACATGGAACCGGATCTCGTTTCGAGAATTCATTATCTTGGGAGGATTTTAAGTCTTATACGCATAATATCTTAGTCAGTTCTGCCAGCTCCTTGAGCTGCCAAGACTGTGGGAGGTTTGAGCCATGCATAGACACCTGATTCCGGGATTAGGGCCTTCCCAGCGGGCCGGGGGCATGCCCTGGTCAGGGGTAAGGGAAATCCTTGATCTGGCCCTGCAATGTCCTGACCCCATTCGACTGGAGGTTGGGGAGCCAACCTTTCCCACCCCCGAACACATCGTGCAAGGAGCGGTGAAGGCCGCTCAGGATGGGTATACCAAGTACACCGCCAACGCCGGTCTTTTCAGCTTGAGGACGGCAATCGCAAAGCGTTACCAGCGGTTGTACGGGGTCCATGTTGAGCCGGAGCAGGTCATTGCCACCGCGGGGGGAATTACGGCTATCGCTACTACTTTTATCGCCCTGACAGATCTGGGGGACAGCATCCTCCTCCCCAATCCATGCTGGCCCAACTATGAGATGCTTTGCGCTTTGCTGGGGCTTGGTGTGCAAAGATACCCCTTGCAGCCGGAGGCCTTTATCCCTGACATCGCCCAAATGGAAGCCCAAATCGACGACTCCACCCGGGTATTGGTGGTGAACAGCCCTGCAAATCCGACAGGAGCTGTGTTTAGCGAAGACATTCTGAAAAACCTGTTGCTCTTTGCCCAGAAACACGGTCTTTTTATCCTCGCCGATGAAGTCTACGATGAGCTAGTCTTCACCGCCACACCCTACCGGTCCTTTCTCCAGGTGGCTGCCGATGAGCCCCATCGGGTGGTCATCGTCAACAGCTTCTCTAAGACTTATGCCATGACCGGTTGGCGGGTGGGCTATGCCATCTGCCCGCAAGGATTGTCGGAAACCTTAGCCCGACTTCAAGAAGCCTTCACCGCATCTCCCTGCGCGATCGCCCAAAAAGCTGCTGAAACAGCTTTGGAGGGACCCCAAGAAATTGTGGCTGAAATGAGGGAGACCTACCGAAGACGCCGGGACATGTGTCTAGTCGAGGCTGAGAAGCTTGGACTAAGGGTCATCAAGCCCGAGGGCACGTTCTACATGATGATCGACATCACCGAGTCTGCTCAACCCTCCCGGGATTTCGCCAAGGACCTGCTCATGTCAGAATCAGTTGCGGTGGCGCCCGGTGATACCTTCGGCCCACAGGGAGAAGGATTCATCAGGATATCCCTGGCGTCAAAGGAGGAGGATCTACGGGAAGGCCTGCGGCGAATCCAGCGTTACCTGGGCACGTCGCCTAAGCAAATCTGAAAGGTGGGCATGCTATGGGCACCAAGGTATTCCGGGGAGTAGTAGTGTTCTTGCTAATCTTGCTTTTGGTCCCTCCTGTCCAAGGACAGCGGAGCATTCTCCACGAGATTAGCGAACGGGGAAAGATCATTATTGCCATCAACACGGGCGTCCGCCCCTTCACCTTCCGGGATGATAAAGGCGATCCAACGGGTTTTTGCATCGACCTCAACAGGCTCATGGGCGAAAAGATGGGGGTTGAAGTTGAGTTCGTGGATTTGGACTGGGCAGGTCTGTTGCCCGCCCTGTTGGCAGGCCGAGTGGACATGATCGGCGATCGAATGTCAAATACCTTAGAGCGGGCTAAAAGCGTAGCCTTCACCGACCCTTATTTTCGCACCGGCACCATAGCCTACAGTAGAACTGACACCCCCTTTACCTCTTGGCAGGACCTAAACAACCCCAAGATAACCGTAGGCGCAGCCTTGGGAGCAATCGGGGAGGTCCTTGCCGAGGAGAAGCTTCCCCTCGCTCAAAAGGCCGTCTTCAACACTACGGCGGAGATGACCGAGGCTTTGATGGCCGGTCGGGTCGACGCCGCCTTGGAGGATGATGTCCTGGCAGTGAGCGAGTCGGCCAAGGCTCCCGACAAGATGCATGTGTTGGAAGGCTACCTGTATGTCGACACCTACGCCTTCACAGTCCGCCATGAGAATCCTGAGTTGCTGCGATGGTTGAACCTGTTCTTTGAGCAAATCAAGCGTTCCGGTGAGTTCGAAGCCATCTATGAAAAGTGGATCGGACCATGGAACCCCATTTCCCAAAAGCTTCTCTAAGGGTTCGGCGACCCCCGGAATCCTCCGGGGGTCCCAAAACAACGGGGGTGCCGGTGGATGTTTGATGTGTTTTTATGGAGTGTTCTCCGCAAATACACACCTGTCTTCCTGTTGGGATTTAGGAGCACCTTCTGGATTTCCTTTGTCAGCATTGCCCTTGCCCTCATCGTTGGGATCTTAGGGGGTTTAGCCAAGCTCTCCCGACTTCCTCTCTTGTCCAGGCCCGTCAGCGCCTACGTGGCCTTCATCCGCTCAACACCCCTGCTGGTGCAGATCTACATTATTTTTTTCGGTCTGCCCCACCTGGGCATGACCATCCCTACCGTTCAAGCAGGCATCCTCGCTTTGGTCCTAAACAGCGGGGCCTACATAACCGAAATCGTCCGGGCAGGCATCCGGTCCATCCCCAAAGGCCAAACAGAAGCTGCCCAGGCCCTTGGCATGAGAAGTCTGCAAATCAACCGGTTCGTCATCCTGCCCCAGGCATTGCGCAATGTGATCCCTCCCCTGTTGGGCCAGTTCACCTACCTCATCAAGGACACAAGTCTCCTGTCTGCGATTGGAGTCCATGAACTGATCCGCGCGGCCAACGTAGTCAATTCCCGGGCATTCCGACCCGTAGAAGCCTTTGCACCCATTTTCCTCAGTTACCTGCTCATCAACTTCATCCTGTTGTCCTTGGCCAAAGTGGTGGACAGGTATACAACCCCTAGGTAATGGAGGTGAGACTAGTGGAGGTAGTCTTAAAAGTAACGCCCCACCTGCTGCAGGGCATTTATCTTACAATCTATCTCAGCATTGCTGGGATGGCTTTGTCCCTTGGCGTCGGCTTTATCGGTGGGATGATCCGCAGCGCCAGGGTGCCCTTGCTGTCCCCTTTCTTGGGAGCTTATGTGGCCTTTGTCCGGGGAACCCCTTTCTTGCTCGTGATCTTCATAATGTATTATGTCCTGCCGGCCTTCGGCCTTAGACTTGGCGCCCTAAGCGCAGGCGTGTTAGGCCTAATTGTACACGAGGGAGCCTATATGACGGAAATTGTCAAAGGCGGCATTGATGCCGTGGACCGGGGTCAGGACGAGGCGGCCAAGGCCCTTGGCTTAACCTACATGCAGAAAATGCGGCATGTGATCCTCCCCCAGGCGGTCCGGTTGATCTTGCCGCCTTTGGCTGGACAGTTTGTCCTCTTAGTCAAAGCCACCTCCGTCGTATCCTTAATCGGGATAACTGAGGTGACCCGGGTTGGTCAGCAGCTCACCCAACGGGGTGAACACACCTTTATCACCTTCGGTATGGTAGCCCTCTTTTATTTCCTCGTCTGCTATCCTTTGGTTAAGTTCTCCGACCGGATGGAAAGAAGGCTTTCCAAGTGGATCGAAACGGTCTGAAGGGGGATGAACATGATCACCGTGACCAACGTACATAAATGGTTCGGGAAACTCCATGTGCTAAAAGACGTCAGCTTCAAAGTGGCCAAGGGAGAGGTAATTGTCATCTGCGGGGTCAGCGGTTCGGGCAAGAGCACCCTCATCCGATGCATCAACGGCTTGGAGAGAATCCAGGGAGGAACCATCACAGTGGACTCCATGAATGTGCACGATCCAAAGACCGACATCAATTTGATCCGCAAAGAGGTAGGGATGGTCTTCCAAAGCTTCAACTTGTTTCCCCACATGACTTCGTTGGAGAACGTCACCTTAGGCCCCCGGGAAGTACGCAAGATCCCAAAGGACGAAGCGGATCGGATGGGGCTTGAGTTGTTGGCTCGGGTGGGACTTGAAGATAAGGCCCATTCCTATCCAGCTTCCCTTTCGGGCGGTCAGCAGCAGAGGGTGGCTATCGCCCGAGCACTGGCCATGCAGCCAAAAGTGATGCTCTTCGATGAGCCCACATCGGCCCTGGATCCGGAAATGATCAAAGAAGTCCTTGACGTGATGGTGAAGCTGGCCGACGATGGGATGACCATGCTGGTGGTCACCCATGAAATGGGTTTCGCCCGGAAGGTGGCCCATCGGATAACATTCATCGACGAAGGGTCCATCGTCGAAGAGGCCCCTCCCGATGTCTTCTTCACCGAACCGACACAGGAAAGGACGAGGAGATTTCTGGAGCAGATCCTTCATGTGTAGCCCGTCGACCAGACCCCCAGGGCCTGGTCGACGGTGTTGGTTCTATAGGGCTTGTCCGAATTGACGTCCGAACTCACGGCAAGCATCAAGGGCATCCCCATCCGGCATCCACAAGACCCGGCAGCCCTCATTGACCACTTCGAAGCCAGCCTCCGCCAGGTCCGCCGCCATCAGCTTGACGCTTTCACCGCTCCACCCGTAACTTCCGAAGGCAGCCGCCTTTTTGCCGCTAAACCTCATCCCCTTGATCGTCTCGAACAATGCTCCAATGGAAGAGAGATACCGCCGATTGATCGTGGAAGAGCCCACCAGAATCGCCTTGGAACGGAAAATCTCGGTAATGATGTCGTTCTTGTCCTCTTTGCCTGCATTCATCAACTTGACCGTTGCCGATCCATCTATCTCTTGAATGCCCTTGGCGATGGCTTCGGCCATCCTCCGGGTGGCATTCCACATGGTATCGTAGACGATTGTGATTTGGTTCTCCTGATAGCTATCGGCCCATTCCAAGTATTTCTGCACTATTCTTATAGGCTCGCTTCGCCAGATAACGCCATGGCTGGGGCAGATCATGTCGACCGACAATTCAAGGGCCAAGACTTCATTGATCTTTTTGGCGACTTGGCTGCTAAATGGCGTCAGGATATTGGCGTAGTACTTAATGGCTTCGGCAAACAGCTCGCATTGATCGACCCGATCGTTGTACAATGCCTCGGTGGCATAATGCTGTCCGAAGGCGTCGTTGCTGAACAGAATGTTCTCGCCGGTCATGTAAGTGAACATGGTGTCGGGCCAATGGAGCATCGGGGCCTCGACAAATACCAGGCTTGTGCTGCCTAGCTGGAGGGTATCGCCTGTCTTGACAGGGACGAAATTCCAGTCCTGATGATAATGTCCCTGGAGTGATTTAATGCCGTTTCTGGTGCAGTAGATAGGTGTGTTTGGAATCTCCTTCATCAGTCGCGGAAGGGCCCCGCTGTGGTCGATTTCAGCATGGTTGATGATGATGTAGTCGATTGCATCTAGCTCCACCGTCTGCTTAAGGTTGGTGACGAATTCTTCATCATAGGGCAGCCAAACGGTGTCGATGAGGGCTGTTTTTTCGTCCCTCACCAAGTAGGAGTTGTAGGATGAGCCCTGCCAAGTCGAGTACTCCTCGCCATGGAATCTGGTGAGCTCCCAGTCGACTTTCCCAACCCAGGATACCTTATCAGTGACTTTCTTGCTCATCTGCATCAGCAAAACTCCTCGGTGTGTGTTTTAGGTAGGCGAGAAGATCTACCCTGTTAGATCTTCCCCGATTTCAAGAATAGCCCGTCGCAGAACCTCCGTCAACAAGGCTCCATCTTCTTCGTCGAAGATGAAGGGCGGGCTTATCTGCAAGTGATCGCCGGCAAGCCCGGGAGCCGTCCCTTGCACCCCGGGGATGACGATGACCCCTAGTTCCATGGCCCGGTGGGCAATCCGGTCGGCAAAGCCGGTCTCCCGCGGGAAGGGCTCCTTTGTTTCCTTGTCCTTGACCAGTTCAACTCCCAGAAGCATCCCCTTGCCCCGGACTTCGCCAACGTAGGGCAGATCTAAAAGTCCTTGGAGTTTCTTAAGGAGCAGCTCCCCCATTTCGGCGGAGCGCTGAATGAGGTTATGCTTTTGAATGTATCCCTGAACAGCATCGCCGATAGCACAGCTTAGGGTATGACCCACATAGGTATGACCGTGATAAAAGACCTCGGATTTATCCCAGAAGGTCCGCCATACTTTTTCCGAGACAATTACCGCTGCCAACGGGGCGTACCCCCCGCTGAGGGCTTTACCGGTGGTAATAATGTCGGGGGCGACATCCCAATGATCGATGCCAAAGTTTTTCCCAGTCCGGCCAAGGCCAGTGATGACTTCATCGGAGACCATTAAGATGTCATGTTCATCACAAATGGAGCGGATGATGGAGTAGTACTCGGGCGGAGGGGCTACTGCCGTGGCCGAGGTGCCAATGATCGGCTCGGCCATAAATCCAGCGACGGCCTCCGCACCCTCAACATCGAGAACCCGTTCGAGTTCCCAGGCGCACTGAACGCCACACTCGGGATATGTCTTTCCCAAGGGACAGCGATAACAAATGGGGGCGCATATATGGGGGAAACCAAGGAGCAATGGCAGGAAAGGCTCCCGCCACTGGGTCCGTCCGGTGATGGACAAGGCCCCAATTGTGTTGCCATGGTATCCTTGCCAGCGGGAAACAAACTTATATTTTCCCCCTTGTCCTTTCGCCAGGTAGTACTGCCGGGCCAACTTGAGGGCCGTTTCCGTAGCTTCCGAGCCGCCGCAGCAGAAGAAGACTTTGACCTCTCCCATGCCCTTCGGCGCCCTGGCGGCCAGCTTTTTCGCCAGGTCCATTTGGGGCCGGGAAGTACCGGTTCCGCTGTAGGCAAAGGCAAGCCGCTTTGCTTGCTTGGCCGCAGCTTCAGCGATCTCCCCTACACCGTGGCCGATATTCACCACCGCAATGCCGCCCGCGGCATCCAGGTAGCGGTTCCCCTGTTCATCGAAGATGTAGACCCCTTCCCCCCGATCCATGATCGGATAGCCCCTTGTCATGTCGCGATAGAAAATTGGACTCTTCTCGGGATAATCTAACACGTGTTCTCCTCCTTCTAGTTGATTTTGATTACTGTCCTGACTTTGCTGTAGACGAATACCTTTTGGCAATAGGGGCCGATCCTATCGGCCCCCCTCTCCAGCTAGTCTCCGATCTCAACAATCAACTCAACTTCCACCGGTGCTCCAAAGGGAAGTTCCGCCATGCCCAAGGCGGCCCTTGCATGCTGTCCCCTCTCACCGAAGATTTCCAGGAGCAAATCGGATGCTCCGTTGACCACCCGCGGCTGCTCACCGAACCCTTCGGCGGAGGCCACATACCCGGTGACCTTGACGATGCGCTTGATTCGATCGAGACTCCCCAAGGCAGACTCTAGGCAGGCCAGGCAGTTTAGAGCCGCCAGCCTGGCTGCCTGATAGGCATCTTCAGGGCTCACTTCCCGCCCTACCTTTCCTTTCACTGTAAGCACGCCGGCAACGGTGTTGGTTTGGCCCGAAGCAAAGGCCAGGTTGCCCGCAACAACAGCCGGGACATAGGCCGCGGCTGGTTTGGGCGTTGGTGGGACTTCTAAACCAAGTTGGGCAATACGATCGTAGACAGACATGGCTAAGACTCCCTTCCAGCTTCAAAGTGCTTTTGAATCGCCCTCCATAATACCAAGCCCAGGCCAGCTCCCGCATCATGCTTGCCGACGCTTTTCTCACCAAACCAGCTAGCCCGGCCTACCTTGGACACCATGTTGGCCGTTTGTTCAAATCCCTTCTCCGCGGCTGTCAAGGCAGTGCTCCATGCCTGGGGCAAGTCTTTCCCGTCAGCCAGTTCTCTCTTCAGGGTCTCCACCGCCGGCTGCAAGACATCAAGGATGGTCTTATCACCCACCTGGGACTTGCCCCGCTCCCCTATCCCACCGATTGCGGCCTCCAAAGCTTGGACAATATCCTCATTACTCGGGTTCTCCTTCCCTGCTAGGGCCTTGCCCCCGCGAAGGAGGGCGGTAGCCATCAAGGTTCCCATGGTCGATGGAGCCACCCGGTTGAAGGTCATGCCCGCCCTGACCAGGGCCCTGCCCACATCCGCCTGGGGGGACTGTTGGTATTCATCGGCAATGGCCGTAAAACCCCGCGCCATTGTCAGGCCCAGATCGCCATCGCCGATGGCTGCATCCAGGTCAATCAGCCAGTCCTTTGCTTCGTTCACTTCGTTCTTGACTGCTTCTAAGCAGGCACCAAGACCGCCTGGCATGTTGTCACCGTCCTATCTGTTCAAAGAATGGCGAGTGGGCCGGGGCATCGAGGAGCTCCTTGAGTTCTCCATCGAGCTTAAGAAGGGTTACGGAGCAGCCGGCCATCTCCAACGAGGTGGCATACTCGCCAACGTATGTGCGATAGATGCTTATGTCCCTATCTTCCAGCTCCTTGGCCACCCGCCGGAACATAATGTATAGTTCTTCCAAGCACGTGCTTCCAAGACCGTTCACCAAAACCGCTACCTCATCGCCCCCTTTGAAGGGCAAATCGGACACTATCCGTTGGGTGATCTCAGCGGCCACTTCATCGGCGGGACGCAGTTTGGTTCTGCTAATACCCGGTTCACCATGGATTCCCATGCCGATTTCCATTTCATCGTCGCCGATGGAAAAGGAGGGACGACCCACTTCCGGCACGGTACAAGGGGTAAGGGCCACCCCCATGCTGCGGGTGTTGGCCACCACCTTCTTAGCTACGGCTTCGACCTCTTCGAGGGAAGCCATGGACTCCGCCTTGGCTCCAGCTATCTTGTAGGCAAAAAACAGTCCGGCCACGCCCCGTCGCTTCTGCCATTCTTCCGGCGGTGCGGAAGCGACGTCATCGGAGACAAGAACGGTCCTGGTTGGAATGTCCTCCATCTCCGCCAGCTCTCCGGCCATCTCGAAGTTAAGGACATCCCCCTGGTAGTTGCCAAACAGATACAGTACTCCTGCACCTCCGTTGACACCTTGGGTGGCCGACAAGATCTGCTCGGCGCCAGGTGACTGGAAGACGCCTCCCACAGCCACTCCATCGGCTAAACCCTCACCCACGTACCCCAAAAAAACGGGCAAGTGACCAGAGCCGCCGCCAGTGACGATGCCCACCTTGCCCGCACGGGGGCTGTCGGCTCGAATCAGGGCCCGATTATCACTTCGGACCGATCGCAATGAACAGCCATGAGCTAACAGCAAGCCTTCGAGCATTTCATCGACGAAGGCTTCGGGCTGATTGATCAGCTTCTTCAAATCGCTCGCCTCCCTTAATTTGCATCTTTCCCCTTCTCCATCCTATCCAAAGTCTTTTTGAGTTTTGAATCGCAGTTCCTTGTTTGAATTCTTCGTTGCCCTGGTGCCATTTCCTTCGCGGAAGATGATCTATTGCTTACATCAGTAAGCTAACAAATAGGGAGAAGCCCCGCGGCTTCCCCCCTGGCATGCTTTCTACAAAAGACGAATCCCTAGATCTGGTGCCTACTCTTCATTGACTGATATACCCTCTGGACGGCAAGCTCGACCCCAGCCCGGCACAGATCGATGTTCTGCTTCTCCGCGACGGCCAACGCCCCTTTAAGAGAGTTCTCCAGTTTGTGCCGAACCACGCTGAAAACGTCTTCCTTGGTCCGAAGCAGCGCGGTCAGGGAGCGGGAGTATTCTTCCATGGAAGCTACTACACCCCCGGAGTTGGCGATGATATCGGGGATGACGGGAACGCTCCGGCTGTTTAGAACCTCCATTCCATCAAGGGTAATGGGAACGTTGGCTGCCTCCACGATGAGCTCCGCTTGGACGTCCTTAGCTTCATCGACGCCGATGACGTGCCCGGCAGCGGCGGGGATCAAGATGTCCACAGGGAGGCTCAACAGCTGGGAATTGGAAATGCTGTCCGCTTCAAAACCAACGACCGTTCCCTTCTTGGCCACGTGCTCCAACAGCTCATCGACCCGGATGCCCTCAGCATCATAGAGGCCGCCGTAGATATCGCTGATGCCCACTATCTTTGCGCCCATCTCATACATGTACTTGGCCACATGACTGCCCACGTTGCCAAAGCCCTGGATGGCGACGGTCAATTGGGAAAGATCCTGTTCCATGACCTCTTCAACATAAAGTTTGGTCACCCAGGCAACGCCCAGGCCCGTGGCTTCTTTTCGACCGGGAAGCCATCCGGCCACCCCTTCGGCTTTGCCCGTAACCGAAGCCGGATCCTGGGTTTGATTGTAGATAATCGCCATTTCACCGGGCCCGGTTCCCATGTCCGGCGCGGGGACATAAATATGTTTGCTGAACAAATCCCCATAGACTTGGGCGTATCTTTCGACGATGCTGCGGGCAACGACCCTCATGAAACCCCAGTCATCCGACTTTTTGTCGTACATAGTGAAAAGACGCGGCCAATCGACCCTGATTCCCGTCTTGCCGCCGCCAAACTCAATGTCGGAAACTGCCGTCTTTAAGGTCATCACCCGGGCCAACTCGACGGTTTCATAGATGTCCACATTAGCATCCAGGCGGATGCCGCCTTTGTACGGGCCCCGAGCATTATTGTGCAGACATAGTATCCCAGGGAAAATGACCGTCTGACCTAGTACGTTGCAGGGCAGCTTGAACAACCGGACTTCTTGGGGATCGCAGATCGCGTTGGTTTCTTCGTCTGTTAGACCAAGACGTCGGCAGCTGTCCTTCATATAAGCGATGGACTTTGTCACCGGTTCCTGAAAGGGAACAATGCTTTGCAACCAGGTTCAACTCCTTCCTCAAGTCCCTGAAAAAACAACTCCATTAAGTTATGCCGCCTTCCGCCGTGTTACCCCCCCCCTGTACTCGGATATCAACATATGCAATGCCTTTGCCGGCCTAGTCCTGACCCGTAGGTTTTTCATGTAGTTTCCATAGGCCCGGCCCAGTTCCTGCAAACGGGCAAGGTTTTTTTCCAATCTACTTAGAAAGAGAATATCACAGCGAACCGGCTAAAGACAACTGACTGTTTAGCCGGTACTTTTCATAATATTACCTGGTGATGAAAAAGAGGAAGCCCGGCCCCAAAGGAGCCGGGCTGGGATTAGCCTTGCATGACTTGCCGGGCGGCATCATGCAGACGATCGAGAACCTCATCCACATCGGCCGGGGTATATGCGGTGGAAAACCCGTGGTGGGCCGCTTT